>JBJECC010000200.1:0-6549 GCA_051870655.1 Parabacteroides sp.
TTTCTTGACATAGTGTGTGAGCAACTCGATGTCGCGGATTTGTTGTGCCTCCTTGACGACGACCAACTGATACTGCGACATCATGGGATACCGGCGTGCTGCATTGATCACGTCGGTAGCTGTTGTATCGGCCCCATACAAGATGGTTTGGTTGAAATCCCGCTCCGAGTCATCCAACACTTTTTCGATCAGCAAGTCTGTCAGCCGGTCAATGAAAAAGGGCTCTTCTCCCATTAGGACATAGACCGGTTGGAACTGGCGGGCCTCAATCTCCCGACAAATGGATTCGTATGTAATCTCTTTTTTTGCCATAAAAATATTACCAGATATTACCAGCTGTTGCGAATGTGGCGGATCGTCTTCTTCTGTTCGATGATTTGTCGCATGGCCTCGATCCCTAAATGGACATGTTCGGCGGCAAACTGTTTTGTGACCTGCCGGTCACTTTCCTGTGTCTTGATGCCCTGTTCTTCCATCGGTTTGTCGGAAATCATCAAAAGGGCACCTGTCGGAATCTCGTTTGCAAAACCGGCCGTAAACAGCGTGGCCGTCTCCATATCGATACCCGATGCATGTGTTGCACTCAAATAGGTTTTGAAATCGTTGTCATATTCCCACACACGACGGTTGGTGGTGTACACTGTCCCGGTCCAGTAATCCCTGCCGGCATCACGGATGGCTGAGGAGATCGCCCGTAGCATGGAAAACGCCGGTAACGCGGGTACCTCAGGGGGCAGATATTCATCGGAGGTGCCCTCGCCACGTATCGCTGCAATCGGCAATAAATAATCTCCCAATTGGTTTGCACTTTTCAGCCCACCGCATTTCCCTAAAAAAAGGACATCCGCCGGATGAATGGCCGACAACAGATCCATAATAGTAGCCGCATTGGCACTGCCCATTCCGAAATTGATGATCGTGATCCCGTCTGCCGATGCATTCGGCATGCTGTTTTTCAAACCCAACAGAGGCACTTGATAGTGCTCAGCAAACAGCTCGACATAGCGGGTGAAATTCGTAAGCAAGATATGCTGTGAGAAATCCTCCAGCTTTCGGTCCGTATAACGGGGAAGCCAATTTTCTACGATCTCCTGTTTTGTTTTCATTTCAAATTTAATTCCTACCTTTGGGGTATGTTAAGCACAGCAAATATAGCAAATGATTAGATTAAACTTACCAACTTTTGCCGCTAAAGTCACTTCGCAAAATGGCAAGCAGCAGATTTTCGACCCTGTGCGTGGCAAATATGTCGCGTTAACCCCGGAAGAATGGGTCCGCCAGCATTTTGTTCATTTTCTGGTTTCGGAAAAAGGGTATCCCCAGTCGTTGGTAGGAAATGAAGTGTGTATCCGGTTGAATCAGCTGAGTAAGCGATGCGACACAGTCGCCTTTAATCGCTTTTTAGAGCCGTTATTGATTGTGGAGTATAAATCCCCCGCCGTGGAGATTTCAAGCGCTGTATTCGCCCAAATTGCCCGTTATAACATGGTCTTGCATGTCCGATACCTGATCGTCAGCAATGGACTCCGCCATTTTTGCTGCCGGGTGAATTATGAGGAAGAAAAATACGAATTCCTGAAAAGCATTCCTTCCTATCAGGAGATCATTGCAGACCCGACACTTCAAAATAGGGATTAAGGGTCTGGAAAAAGGTCGTATCGGCTGGATAAACCCTATTTTGGGCTGATGTCAAACGAACCGGATCCTGTTCTCCGGCGACTGTACGCTGACGAGTGGTTCCCTCCTGGTCAAAGAACAGCGAGTAACCCAACAATGCAGTGAAAAAAGATATAATCAATGGTTTCATACGTGTCAATCTATTTCGTTTTACAATCACGTTAGATGCTTATATAACGGGAAACGCTGCATGATATTTTGGCTTTCTACAGAAAAAAACGGGAGAAAAATACATTTCCCCCGTTTCTTATCGATTCGATTCGCTGGACTCGATTATCCACCGAAGTTATCGTAGTGCAACATTTCAGGCGGTACACCCAGGCTGTCGAGCATACCTTCGACGGCTTTTGACATCGGGCCCGGACCACACATGTAGTACTCGATATCTTCCGGAGCTTCGTGATCCTTCAGATAATTGTTGTAGATTACCTGATGAACGAAACCGGCTGTGTACTTCACGCCTGCTGCATCGGCTGCCGGATCCGGACGGTCCAATGCCAGATGGAATGTAAAGTTCGGGAATTCCTTCTCGATTGCCAGAAAGTCTTCCAGATAGAACACCTCGTTCAAGGCACGTGCACCGTAGAAATAGGACATCTTGCGGTCTGTCGTCTTCAGCGTCTTCGTCATGTGCATGATCTGAGCACGCAACGGAGCCATACCGGCACCACCACCGATCCACATCATCTCGCGTTTTGAGTTGAAGATCGGATGGAAGTCTCCGTAAGGACCACTCATCGTCACCTTGTCGCCCGGCTTCAATGTAAAGATATACGAAGAGGCAATACCCGGCATCACATCCTGGAAGCCCACCTGAGGTTTCGGCTTGAACGGAGGAGTAGCGATACGTACGGTCAACATGATGCGGTCACCCTCTGCCGGATAGTTGGCCATAGAATAGGCACGGATTGTCGGCGTGTCGTTCTTACACTTCAAACCGAACAGACCGAACTTTTGCCATGCCGGCAGATATTCGTCACCGATCAGATTCTTGTCGATGTCCTTGTCATAGTCCATTGTATAAGCAGGGATCTTGATCTGTGCATAAGAACCTGGGATAAAGTCCATGTGTTCGCCCTTCGGCAGAGCCACGATAAACTCCTTGATGAAAGTAGCCACGTTCTTGTTGCTGATCACCTCGCATTCCCATTCCTTCACACCGAATACAGAATCCGGCACCTGAACGGTCATGTTTTCTTTCACCTTTGTCTGGCAAGCCAAACGCCAATGATCCTTCTGCTGCTTACGAGAAAAGAAGCCCTTTTCTGTAGGCAGGATCTCACCACCACCTTCGATCACCTGTGCACGGCACTGGCCACATTTACCACCGCCACCACAAGCAGAAGACAAGAAGATATTACCACTCTGCAGGGCACCCAGCAAAGTTCCTCCTATCGGTGTCGAGATCTCTTTTTTTCCGTTAACCTCCAGCTTCACATTGCCGGATGGAACCAATTTTGCTTTAGCGAACAATAATGCGCCTACCAGGATCAGTGTGATCAATAAGAAAACGACCGCACTGGCAGCGATTGTAAGTCCGCCCGACATTAATATAATCATCTTACTATACTCTTTAATGCGTTAAACTTAAATCTTAAGACCTGAGAAGCACATGAATGCCATACCCATCAAACCTGTGATGATAAATGTGATACCCAAACCCTTCAGCGGTTTCGGCACATCTGAATAGGCCAGCTTTTCACGAATCGCTGCCATACCGACAATAGCCAGCATCCAGCCCAGACCGGAACCCAGACCATATACAGTAGCCACACCTACGTTCGGGAATTCCTTCTGCTGCATGAACAGAGAACCACCCAGGATGGCACAGTTCACAGCGATCAACGGCAAGAAGATACCCAGAGAGGCATACAACGAGGGAGAAAACTTCTCAACAACCATTTCGACCAATTGCACAAAAGAGGCGATGACCGCAATGAAGATGATGAAGGAGAGGAAACTCAGATTCACTTCGCTGAATTCAGCTCCCAACCAGCTCAACGCACCCTCTTTCAATACATAATTCTCAAGCATGTAGTTAATCGGCAACGTGCAGAACAGTACGAACGTTACAGCCATGCCCAATCCTAAGGCCGTTTTCACATTTTTGGAAACAGCCACGAAAGAACACATACCCAAATAGTATGCAAATATCATGTTGTCAACAAAAATGGAGCGGACGAATGTGCTTAATATTTGTTCCATTCTATTATTCCTTTAATCGTTAGCGTTATTATTCCTGAAGTTCCTTGTTCTTCGAACGGTGAACCCAAATAATCACTGCAATGGTGATCAAGGCCATCGGCGGAAGAATCATCAAACCGTTATTAGCATATCCGAAGTCGTAGAACGCCTGCGGAATTACAGAGAAGCCCAGCAGCGTACCCGAACCTAACAATTCGCGGAAGAATCCAACGATAATCAAGATCAACGCATAACCTACGCCGTTGCCGATACCATCCAGGAATGATTCCCACGGGCCATTACCCAAGGCAAAAGCCTCCAGACGTCCCATCAGGATACAGTTCGTAATGATCAAACCGACAAAGACAGAGAGCTGCTTGTTCACATCATAAGCATAAGCCTTCAACACTTCACTGACAATCGTCACCAAGGCAGCCACAACAACCAGCTGCACGATAATACGGATACGATTAGGAATGGTGTTACGAATCAAAGAAATAATCACGTTAGCAAATGCCACTACGGCAGTTACTGAAATACCCATCACAATGGCGGGTTCCAGTTTGGATGTCACGGCCAAAGCAGAACAGATACCCAACATCTGAACGACGACCGGGTTGTTTGCGCTCAGCGGGCCTGACAACACTTGTTTATTCTTTTCAGATAATAATCCCATCTTCTACTAAATTAATTTTGTGAAGTCAAAAATTTTGAATAGCCACTCAAACTGTCAAACAACATACGATCGACACCCTGGCTGGTAATTGTACCTCCGGAGATACCATCCACATAGTCCTGTCCAGCTGCACTCTTGCCCTTCTTGACAACGGCAATCGATTTGAATGCACCCTCTTTGAACAGCTGCTTTCCGGCAAACTGTGTGCTGAAAGCGGGTTTCGTGATTTCTGCACCCAAACCCGGTGTTTCACTGGCATGACTGAAGTCTGTACCGTAAACCGTATTCTTGTCTGCATCTACAGAAATATATCCCCACAACGGACCCCACAGACCGGCGCCGTGCAGTGCCATGATATATTTTGTCTCGCCATTGACAGTGGCAACGAAGACCGGATGTACACCAGCCTCAGAAGCTGCGAAAGCGGCATCCTTGTCGCCCACCTTTTCTCCATTTTCGTTGATCAGGAATGCATCCGTAATCAACTCATTGTATTTAGCCTCCGCCTGGTTGGCAGGAACCGATACATTGATTGAACGCAAGATCTGCTGCCGTTTGTCATTGTCCTCATTCGCCTTCTGTGCACTCTTCAATGACTGAGAAGTGAAAGCCAACAATACAGCAACCACCAATACCATGACAGCCGCATAGACTACTGTATATACATTGCTGTCACGATTCAAGCCCTTCTTACCTGCTGCCTGCTCTTTTACCTCTTCAAACTCAGAAGCGGGAGCCTGACATACCGGACAAACGTCTGGTGTTTTATTTCCCTCGTGGATATATCCACATACTTTACATTTAAATTTTGCCATACTCCTATAACCTCCTTTATTTGATTGCACGTTTCAAACGACGAGAGATGTTAGCCTCTACCACATAGTAATCGATCAGCGGAGCGAATACGTTCATCAGCAGGATAGCCAACATCATTCCCTCCGGATAACCAGGATTGAGTACACGGATGATAATTGCCATAGCACCTACCAGGAAACCATAGATGTACTTGCCTGTCTCTGTACGGGCAGAAGTGACAGGATCTGTTGCCATAAAGACAGCACCAAAAGCAAAACCACCCAAGAACCAATGATCAACCGGAGATACAGTCATCGATACGGTTGTTCCGATCGCATTGAAGATCAACGCCATCACTGCACCACCCACAAAGATGGATCCCATAGTCTTCCAGCTTGCGATACCTGTAATCAAAAGGATTACGGCACCGATCAGGATAGCCAATACAGAAGTCTCACCGATAGAACCCGGAATCAGACCCAGGAAATAATCAAATGTAGAGATCGGCTGGCCCAGAATGTCAGTAGCCTGGAATGTACCCAGCTGATCCTTACCGGCAATGGCGATCTGTCCCAACGGAGTAGCACCCGTGAAGGTATCCACCACCTGACCGGCACCCATACCGAACGTACTGTCTGTACGGACAAACACCTGGTCACCGGACATGGCTGCCGGATAAGCGAAGAACAGGAAAGCACGTGTCACCAACGCTACATTAAAGATATTGTAACCTGTACCACCGAATACTTCCTTGGCAAAAATAACAGCAAAAGCAGTAGCTACAGCGATCATCCACAACGGAGTGTCAATGGGCACAATCATCGGGATCAATATACCGGATACCAAGAAACCCTCTTGGATCTCCTCTTTCTTCCACTGGGCAACGGTGAACTCAATACCCAAACCCACTACGTAGGAAACGATGATTTTGGGCAGCACCGCCAACAGACCATAAATAAATGTTGTACAGAAGCCTGTCTCTGCCAGCTGACCGATAGCGGCATAATGCTGGTAACCGACATTGTACATACCAAAAAGCAAAGCAGGCAACAAAGCGATGATGACCACCGTCATGGTACGCTTTGAATCAATACTGTCATGAATATGCACGCCTGATTTAGAGGTCTCATTCGGGACAAACAAGAATGTCTCCATACCCTCGAAAACAGAACGGAACATCGCCAGCTTGCCGCCTTCCTCGAAGTTAGGCTTAATCT
>JBJECC010000201.1:0-6548 GCA_051870655.1 Parabacteroides sp.
TTATCAGCAATATAGGGCTGAGATCAGCCGTCTGGTTTTTGTGTTTCCGAACCGTCGTGCCGGACTCTTTTTTCAGAAGTATTTGTCTGAACTATCCGATAAACCCCTGTTTTCCCCTTCGATTCTGACGATTAATGATCTGTTCTTTCAGTTGAGCGGCAAGCAGACTGTTGATCGTATCAGTGCTCTTTTTACCCTGTATCATGTGTATCAACAGGTAAGTGGTTCTACAGAACATTTTGACGAGTTCCTGTATTGGGGGGAGATGTTGTTAGGTGATTTTGATGACGTAGATAAATATATGGTGGATGCCGAACGGTTGTTCACGAATGTGACGGATCTGCGCTCGATCGGTGACGAGGCGGATTATCTGACGGAAGAGCAGATAAGGGCAATTCGTTCGTTCTGGTCTTCTTTCCATCCCAAAAGTGATTCGGACGGACAGAAACAGTTTTTGGCTTTGTGGGAAATTCTCTATCCGCTGTACCGGAACTTCCAGATGGCTTTGGCTGCTGAGGGTAAGGGATACGAGGGTATGATTTTCCGCGATGTCGTAGAACGGTTACGTCAGGACGAAGGGATGGAGTTCCCTTTCGAGAAGGTGATATTCGTCGGACTCAATGCGCTCTCAGTTGTTGAAACGGCACTTCTGACGGAGTTACAGAAACGGGGTGTGGCCGATTTTTATTGGGATTATGCCTCAGACAAGTTGACAGACACAGACAATCGGGCCTCCTACTTTGCCCGGATGAATTTGGACCGTTTCCCCTCTTCCTGGTCGTTACCAGCCGAATCACTGGAGCAACCGGAGGTGGAGGTGATAGGGGTCTCATCCGGTATTGGGCAGGCCAAACAAGTATATGAACTGTTGCATGCCGAGACATGGCAACCGGAGCAGGCTTTGCGTACGGCGGTGGTATTGCCGGACGAACGGTTGTTGGTTCCGTTGTTGACCTCTTTGCCAGAGTCTATCTGTCGTGTTAATGTGACCATGGGATATCCTTTGGCAAGCACTCCAGTAGCCACATTGATTGAATATATGTTGGCCCTGCAACAGCATATCCGGTATGTAGAGGGTCATCATCAGTTTTCTTATCGTGATGTATTGCCGATCTTGAATCATCAATATGTCTATCGGACAGCACCGAAACAGATTGCGGCCTTGATTGCAGAGATTACGGTCAACAATCGGATCTGGATTCCGCTGGAAACAGTGGCCTGTACACCTTTGTTGATGAAACTGTTTGTCTGTTGCCAGGAGGTGGAACGTTTTGTCGATTATCTGTTGGAGGTGTTGGTAGAGTTGAATCGCAGTCTGGAAGAAACATTGGAAGAGGATGGGGAGATAGAGGATGAGACTGCCTTGTCAGTCAGTCCGACAGCAGTGGAACAGGAGTTCATCTTTCACTATTTTGCTACAGTCAATCGGATGAAGGAGGTCATGCGCGATTCACAGGTGGAGATGCGGTTGGATACCTATTTTCGGCTGTTGAAGCGGATGGCTGAGACCGTGACAATTCCTTTTCAAGGAGAGCCTTTGTCTGGCCTGCAGGTGATGGGGGTGTTGGAAACACGAGCGTTGGATTTTGAACGTGTGATCATCTTGTCGATGAACGACGGGATCTTTCCCATGAAGAAAGCGGCCAATTCATTTATCCCGTATAATCTCCGTCGAGGGTTCGGATTGCCAACCTACGAACACCAGGACAGTGTGTGGGCCTATCATTTCTATCGCTTGATCAGTCGGGCTTCACGAGTGAGTCTGCTGTATGATACGCGGAGCACGGGTCTGCAGACTGGTGAGGTGAGCCGTTTTGTGCATCAGCTACGGTATCACTATGAGTTTCCTGTCCGACAGAAATGGGTGGTGTATGATGTCTCTTCGTCGAAATCTCCAGAGTGGTCGGTGCCTAAACGGCCGGATGTAATGGCACGTCTTCAAGCCTTTCTGAAATCGGGCAAGCGGGCACTTTCGGCCAGTGCGATCAATTGTTATCTGGATTGCCCGTTGAAGTTTTACTTCGCTGTGTTGGAGGATATGCGTGAAGAGGAGACAGTCAATGAGACCATTGAAAATGATCTGTTCGGTAGTATTCTGCACAAAGTGATGGAGATCCTTTACAAACCGTTATGTGGCAAACAGGTGACTGCGGATCTGCTCCGGAAGATCATGGCCGGGGAGCAAGAGCTGACGGAGGCCATTGCACAGGCTTTTGCCTGTGAGTATTTCAAGAGTGAGACGGTACGCCCACTTATAGGACAGAATTACCTGATCGGTGAGATGATCCGGCATTATGTCAAGAAGGTGTTGGAACGTGACTGCCAGCTGACACCTTTCCGATATGTACAATCGGAAAGGATTATCTGGGCCTCGGTTCCGATTCAGGATGGGGAACAGCAGGTACAGTTGAAGGGATTTATTGATCGGCTCGACCTGGTGCAGGATACATTACGCATTGTCGATTATAAAAGTGGTAAAAAAACTACGGTCTTCAATCAGTTAGAGGATCTTTTTGACCGGGAGTGTCCTGACAGGCCTGCTGCCATCTTTCAGGTTTTTCTGTATGCCTGGATGTGCAGGCAGTCGGCTGAACTGAAGCAAACGGAGATCCGTCCGGCACTCTATTGTATGCGTTCTCTGTTTGATTCGGCTTTCAATCCGGCTATTATGAGGCGTTTGGATCGTTCACGTACGGAATCGGTGGAGCGTTTCAGTGACTATGCAGCCGATTTTGAAAGACTGCTCACACAATGCCTGGAAGAGATCTTTTCGCCGGACATTCCCTTTACGCAGTCTTGTAACGGAGAGGCTTGCCTGTTTTGTTCGTTTAAACAGATTTGTGGTAAATAGGAGGGGCCTATGAATCTGGAAAATCGAGTGATCCTCTGTGTAGGATCTAATTATCAGAAGGAAAAGAATATGGAATGGGCCATCCGATTGTTGCAGGAGCGGTTCCCCTGTCTCTGTTTTTCAGTGCCCGTCACCACGCAACCGGACCATTACCCGCAGTCGATAGGACCGTTTCTCAATGCAGCGGCTGTGGGAGTCGTTTCGGTGGAGTTGGAAGAGATGAAAAGTTGTCTGAAGCAATTGGAACAGCAGTTGGGGCGTCGTCCGGGTGATAAGGTCCAAGGGCGTGTCGTGATTGACTTGGACCTGCTGCAATGGAATGAGCAGGTGTTGAAACCGATGGATTTGACGCGGGACTATGTGCGGCGATGTCTGGCCTCATTGATCGCTATGGGTGATCAGACATAAATAACCCAACTTATAGGCAGCGAAGAGCGGAATCCAGGGATGTGCCGAGGTGAGTTGCTTTTCCATCCATGGACGAAAACAGCGGAACAGAAGCGCGACAAAGTGGACTACATGCAGTTGCTCAATCTGGTGATACCATTGCAACAGGCGGATATGTACACCCATCTCAGCCCGATGAGGCCATAGGTTTTCAATGGAGCGTCTTATTTTGGCTAGATACTCAGCCGAGGTATCGAGATTGAGGTGAAATACAGGGTTGTCAATGTGACGGATGGGAATTCCCTGTTGTTGAAGACGGATACCGAATTGGGCATCTTCATAGCCAAAATGCATAGCTTCATCAAAATGAACCGTTTGGAACACTTGACGGTCAATCAGGAAACTCATGCCGATGAAATGCGCATAGGGTTGTTGCTGCCGCTCAGCAGCAGTTTTCTCTTCTACCTGAATGCCATATTGAAAACGTAACATCCGATTTGCCTCCGGTGGCGTACGCCGGTAGATGAATCCACCGCACACCACACCTCCTGGTATGGCTTGACTCCAATAGGATTGCAAGAAGTCGGGTGAGGCAGGGTAGGTGTCGGCATCCAGAAAGAGCAGGTAATCTCCTTGTGCCTTTTGTCCCAGTATGTTGCGGATCCGTGCTGGGCCAACATTATGTGTCATGGAGACATACTGGCAATGGTTCAGTGTACCGATCTTTCGATTCTGCTGTTCGCACTCAGGGCGGGAGAGATCGTCCGCCACGACTATCTCAAACGGAATCTGTAGTGAAAGTGCCTCTGTGTGTAGCCGTTCTACAAGGGAGAGACACAACTGGTTGTAGGTGGGAATCAGAATGGATAACATAATCTCAGTGCGTTAGAACAGACTCAAAAAGATGGACAAACTGGGCGGCCTGTCCTTTGCGGGAGTAAAGTTCCAACCCCTCCTGGCGTGTCCTGTTCGTTGTAAATCCATTCGTTTTCCATTCCGTCCATTTCTCCAACAGGAAACGGCAAACGTGTTCCACGTCACGTCCGGCGAGTCCAGCCTCAGTCTCTTGTAACGCATTCTCCAGACAATCTTCATCGCTGCGTACACAGAGAATAGGTCGTCCTGTGGCCAAGGCTTCGAAGAACTTGGTGGTCATGACCCCTTTGGGACCGTTGTTTGCAGAGCGGTTTGTGAGTAGTAGCAACACTGAACTGTGATTCAGAATCTGGGGAATTTCTTTGGCAGGCACATAACCTTTATACTCCATAAATTCCGCCACACCAGCCTTGTCGGCTTCCGCTCGGATGATTTTTTCCGAATCGGCATCTACATACCATTGGACACCACATTGTGCCGGATTCCATCCCGCTGTCTTGCGTAACTGCCGAAGCGCATCAAACAGCAGCCCCGGATCACGCATGGCCGTACTGAGCAGTCGTCCGGTGTAGGTAATCAGAAAACGGTTGGTGCGGCAGATTTCTGGATGAAATAATTCCGGGTCAAATCCATTATAGATGAGGTGGGTATTGGGATTGAAAGCTTTAAGAGTCTTCACGTGCCAGGGAGAGACGGTGATCACCGCAGCTGCCTGTCGCAGAATGCGGTTACGGATCTGCAAACTCCGCTTCTTGAAGACTGCTGCAATCCATTTCTCCAAGCCAAACAGACGGGGAAGCGGTTGGGAGATGAATTCCATGCCGGTATATTGCTCAATGATGTCGCGCAGATCTACAATCAGCGGTACTTGTAGTTCATGGGCAATGCGAGCTGCTGTTTGCAAAGGGAAGGTACGGTAACTGCTGCAAAGTACCAACTCAAAAGGTTGACGGCGGATAAGCTGGGAAGCCGCTTGATACATTTTCTCCTCTTTGGTACCGAATAGGAAAGTCCCCGTCCACTGCAGCTGGCGCATCCAAGCCTGCTTGGCCGGATAAAAGTCTACGTAGGTGACAGGCGCGTACCCTGTCAGTATGGAAAATGTATCGTCCATGATTTGTTCTGTCAGGACAGTCGGATGCCAATCGGTGTGTTGCAGGTATTTACACAGATAACCCATCCGTGGTCCGAATGCAGGAGGGAAGAGATCGCAGATCAGCAGAAGATTCATGAGCAAGCGTTTTTTATGATAAAAATGGTTCATACGCCAGGAAACGGATTCACTTGGCGCATGAACCAGAGTCAGTCAGTCGTTAAGATCCTAATCGGATTAGAACAACTTGTTAGGATATTCACCGGCATCAACTAATGCCTGAATTTTGTCAACAACACCTTGACGGTCGGCTGCGTATGTCACACCGAACCATTTGGCAGTCGTGTCCAACACCTTGACCGTTGCAATGTGGTTTGTTATCAATTCGTTGACAACCAACGGAATGAAGAATTCGCTCTTCAGATTTTCGATGTTCTTTTTCAAAAATTCTACAAAATACTTCTCAGAATGAACAAAATAGTCAGGAGTGAAGCCCCACATATTCATGGAAACTGGTACATTCTCATCCAGTACAACCTTCTGTCCGTTTTCATCGATGAACTGAATCTCACCGTCTATCTTTTCAATGGCAGTGCGCTCTACGACACCTGTCAGGAAACCTTCATCATTGGTCTCACATACACCACGAGCTACAGATCCGCTCTCACTCAATGTGTTACCTACGCGATAACCCACCATGCAATAATCGTTTTGTTTGTCACCCATCTCTGACAACTTCTTGCCTATTACGGCAAAACTGTCACGACCATAGAAGTCATCGGCATTGATCACAGCAAACGGCTCCTTGATGACAGATTTACCCATCAGTACAGCATGGTTGGTTCCCCATGGTTTTTGACGTCCTTCCGGACATGTGAAACCTTCCGGCAGGTCATTCAGATCCTGAAATACCAATTCACAGGGGATATGATTTTCATATTTGGAAAGGATTTTGCTGCGGAAATCATCTTCGAACGATTTACGGATCACAAAGACCAATTTGCCGAATCCACCTCGAATGGCATCGAAGATGGAGTAATCCATAATTGTCTCACCATTAGGTCCCAGTCCATCTAACTGTTTAAGGCCTCCATAACGGCTACCCATGCCGGCAGCCAATACAAATAATGTAGGTTTCATATCTGTTTTTCTGTTTTGTAAATAAATGAACTTCTTAGGACAAAGGTATAATAAAAAAATGAGAATAGATGTCGAATGGTGAACATTCTTCATACAAGTTTTCCAATTACATTATCGGTCCTTCTTTCACGACAATCTTGTCCATCTTGTTGTTGGTTTCGCAGGTGATAGTATTAATAGTAAGTTTCATCAAATTTTGAT
>JBJECC010000202.1:0-6536 GCA_051870655.1 Parabacteroides sp.
ATAAATATAAGTTGGTTCCCTCTTTGTTTACTCCATCGGATGGTGAAAGTGGTGTTGGAGGAGCGTTGACAACTTATAATCAAGTTTTGCTTGAACGTGAACGGATTATCAAAGTGTCTAATGAAAAGAATCCGATGGTTGCCCCATTGACTCGCCAGGCTGATCAATTACGAGAAAGTGTCTATACGATGATTGAGAATACCAGAAAGAGTATGGATGCCACTTATCAGAGTTTGAAATCCAAGGAAAAGCAGATTATGTCCAAAATGGGCAATGTCCCTCAACAAGAACGGGCCTATGTGGATTTAAAGCGTCAGCAGGAAATTTTCCAAGGGGTGTATTTAGTCTTATTGCAAAAACAGGAAGAGATCAATCTCACTTTAGGAGAAGGGAAAGAACGAGCACGCATTATTGATGAACCATACATTAAATCGGGTGTCGTAGCTCCCCGTAAATTGTATGCAGCGATAGGTATCGTACTATTCACTCTTTTTGCATCTATGGGATGGTTGGTCGGTAAGTGGTTTATCCTTTCTATTTGGAAAGATCTGAAGATCGCCTTGGCGAAAAAGAATTAATTGTAAAACATATGCCCCTTGTTTGTATGGCAAGGGGCTTTTCTATTGGGCGTTATGGAGGAATACAAGAATAAAAGAATGCTTTATATCACTGTCAAGCAAACTCCTTATCGAACACTTTTCTTTAATCAGTTAGCAGAGTATTGTGATTTGACGGTTTTATATGAATATGAAGATCCTGGGGTTAGAAATAAACAATGGGCAGTTAGTGAGCAATTGAAACATAAAGCAATTTTCCTACATGAAGAATCAGAAAATGCTATTTCTGTGTTCATCAAGATGATAAAGCTGATATTTCAAGGTTCATGGGATGCTGTTGTCGTGGGGTGTTGGAATTTACGGCTGGAGTTATTGGCTATGTTGGTAATGCGCCTTTTGGGACATCCTTTTACTCTTAATTTAGATGGAGAGTATTTTTTGCAGGGAGAGTCAATCAAACAAAGGCTAAAACGTTTCCTGTTGAGATCAGCAGATTCTTATTTGATTGCAGGAAAAGAAGCTGCGGAT
This sequence comes from Parabacteroides sp., assembly GCA_051870655.1. Lineage (GTDB taxonomy): Bacteria > Bacteroidota > Bacteroidia > Bacteroidales > Tannerellaceae > Parabacteroides. The sequence goes on from JBJECC010000202.1 coordinate 1,086, forward strand.
GCATTGAGAAGCATTGTTGGAAATAAGCCAATTATAGTGTATTATTTCAGTTCTTTGACCGATGAAGAAATCAATGAAAAGGCAATGCAAAATGAGAAAAGGAATGATACCATTTTAGTCGTAGGACGTAACTTCTATGTAAAAGGAATGGATTTGATTCTTTCTGTAGCCAAAAAGAATAAGGACTTACATTATAAAATAGTCGGTATGGGTGAAGCCGGAATTAAGGCTTTCAAGGAAGCCAATGATATGTCTGGAATCACGAATGTTGAGTTTGTTCCTTTCTTGCAAAAAAAGGATTTGGATAAAGAGTATCAAACGTGCAGATTGTTACTCTTGCCTTCACGTCAAGAGTGTTGGGGATTGGTCATTAATGAAGCGGCTGCTTTTGGAACTCCTATCGTTTCCACATATGGAAGTGGAGCTGCCGTGGAGTTCCTTCACGAACTATATCCTCAATTATTAGCAATCCCCAATGATCCAGACTCTTTGTATCAATGTATCGAACGTTTCCTTGCAATGGAGGATAATGTAGCTGCCTATAGTCAATATTTACGAGATAAGTCTAAACACTATAGTATTTCGATCAGTGCCCATGCACATTTGAAATTATTTTCTATTTGATTCTCAACATCATTATTCCTCCACATACATTTCATCCGCATGGGTGATCTGCTGCTCTTGCGGGGGAAGCTCCATATAGGATCCGTAAAGAGAGCGGAGATAGGCATCGTAATCGGTTGGGCCCAAAAGGGTCAGAGGACCGAACGAATAGGGATGGGGCGTACCGAAGATCTCCCGTCGGATGATCTCCCGCTCTTTCCAGTGGCCATAGGCGTTGGAGAGAAAAGAGGAGCTGTCGTAGTCCCAGCTTTGGAGCAATCGTTCGATCCGAAGAGCCAGCCGCTCGTCTGAAATGGGCAACGCTTTGATCAAGGCGGCCGCCGCCTTCTTCACACCTGTACGGATGGAAAGTGAGCAGAAACGTCCCTCCTGCATCCGGATCAGTAAAAAGAGCTGTCTGAGACGCCATTGGTTCCGGAAACCCTCCATGTCGCAACCATCCAACGGGAAGACATCGATGGCGATTCCATTATAAAAACGGGTATCAGCCGCCTCAAAGACCTTCTCGATCAGTTTACTCCCTTTGAGATGGATTTTGATGAATCCTTTTTGGATGGCAGGTGCGTTCTTGCGTGTCAATACCATGTATTTCTCCGGCAATTCTTTCTCCGCTATCCGGATGAATCGGTCGAAGTGAGGGCGGGGAATGCCAAAGTCCATGTCATCGTCCCACGGAATGAACCCCTGGTGGCGGATGGCACCCAACATCGTTCCCCCTAACATGTAGTAGGGAATCTGGTGGCGTCGGCAGATCTGGTCGAAACAGGTGGCTATCTGCAACAGGATCTGATGACACTCGGTTATATCTATTCGTCTCAAAGACATTGTACTATCGTTTAATGATTCGTTGTTTCCAAGCCCGTCCCGTGACGATGCCTTGGTTTAACAGGTCGCAAAGATAGTAATAATGTTTGGAAAGCAGGTAAACCGTCACTTTGTGAAACCAGTTGCAATCCCGATAGTATTGTTGAAGAAAACGGGTCTCCTCCGGGGTGGTGGACCGCAGGATGGAGAGGCGTTGCGAGAGGGGTTTCTTCGTGGAAGACTGATAGAGAGAGCCTACAGCTCGTCGGATCAAATATTCGGAAATGACATTGTACGGATTTTTCAGGGCTGCTTCCGACAGCTGAAAACGTTGGCGAAGCTGTTCCATCAACGTCCGATAGGTGCGATAACAGGCATGTTCAGACTCGAAAGTGAAAATGCGTTGGGAGAGAGAGGCATTGTTGCGTACAAAATAGTTGTATTGTGTGCCGGGCAGGGTCCGGATAGCCGATACGTGACACAGATAGGCCAACATGAACATCACATCTTCTGCATAGTGGATCTGTTCGTTGAAACGGAGATTCGCCTGCCGGATGATGTCGTGGTTGTATAGTTTTCCAAAGGGAAAACCGCACCGGTTGATGTGCAGTTCCTCAAATGTGCGATAGACCTCAGCCGCTTCATACAAATGATCTTCGAATAGACGGAACAGCGGTCCGTTCGGACAGATGGTCCGATAACCTTGTACGACCAGTTGGTCTTTCCGTGAACCGGCAGCATGGATAAGTCCCTCCAGATAGGTGCTGCCGACGGTGTCATCCGAATCGACGAAGCAGATCCATGCTCCCCGGGCCCGTTCCAGACCGATGTTCCGGGCGGAACTGACTCCTCCGTTTGCCTTGTGTACTACTTGAAAACGAGGATCTTTCTCTGCGAAACGGTCGCAGATCCGGCCAGACTGGTCACGGCTTCCATCATCAATCATCCAGACTTCAAAATCCGTGAATGACTGTTGCCGCAAGCTCTCCAGACACTCCTCTAAATAGGCTTCTGCATTATAGACCGGGATAATCACCGACAGGGCTACTCTGTTCATCGCTTTTTGGTACAAAGGTATATAAAATCCGTTTACGTATCCTTACGATTTTTGTTTTCTTTCAAACGTATCCACGATGAGGGTGAGCGCCCCGTCACCGGTGACGTTGCAGGCTGTACCAAAGCTGTCTTGCAGGGCGAAAATGGTGAGCAGGAGAGCCGTACCCGCCTCGTCAAATCCTAAAATGGCAATGATCAATCCTAAGGAGGCAAGCACCGTGCCACCGGGTACGCCCGGTGCACCGATGGCAAAGAGCCCCAACAGGGTGATGAAGACGATCATGGTGGTCGGGTCAGGCAGGTAGCCATAAAGCACTTGTGAGACAGTCATGACGAAGAAGGTCTCTGTCAGGATGGAACCGCAGAGATGGATGTTGGCGAAAAGCGGGACGGTCACATCAATGATCTCTTTGCGCAACAAGGGGCTGCGGCCAGCACAGGTTAATGCGGTGCCCAACGTGGCTGCGGAGGACATGGTGCCTAATGCCGTCAGGTAAGCAGGCCCGTAGTGGCGTAATACCTGCCAGCCGTTCTGACGGGAATAGAGCGATGCCAGGCTATACAGGAGCGCAAGCCAAAGATAATGGCAGAGGATGACCACCATCAGGACAGACAGGAAGATGGGCAATTGTTTTGTCAAGGCCCCTTCATAACTCAGCACGCAGAAGTTGGCGGCAATGAAAAGGGGAAGGAGGGGCATCAAGATGCGTTCCACCAAGCATAGGATCATTTGTTGGAAGGCATCTAACAGTCGCTCCATCAGTTCTGACCGGATCCAAGCCGTAGAGAGACCGACAAAGATGGCGAGGACCAAGGATGACATGACACTCATCACCGGTGGAATCTCGATGTTGAACAGCATGGCCGGCACCTCCCGCAAGCCCTCCGTAGCCGTCTCGATATGCAACGAGGGAATCAGCTGATAACCCACGAGTGCCCCGAATGAGGCGGCACCGACGGAGGAGAGATAGGCAATGGCGAAGGCAAACAGCAACATCTTGGAGGCGTTGTTTTTAAGCCTGGCAATGGAGGGCGCCACGAATCCCAGGATAATCAAGGGAACGAGGAAGAAGATCACTTGGCCGGAGAGTTGCTTCACGACCATCACGGCTTTGAGCACAGGTTCATTGACGACAAGACCGGCCAAAAGGCCGATGATCACGGCTAAGAGCAGCCGTACGATTGTGTTGGAGAAGATATTTTTCAACATGGTTATCTCAAAATTATCAGACATTATATTATAACTGATTGATCTCTTCGATGGACAGACTTAAGGCTTGACTGATCACCAACGGATCTATTCCCATGGCTTTGAGGTTCTGTGCAGCGGATCGCTTCTCTTCAAGTCGGCCTCTTTTCTCGCCATTGGCTTCACCCTCTTTGATACCTTCGGCCCGCCCTATTTCTATACCTTCAGCCAGTCCCTCCTGTCGTCCATCGTAGAGACCTTCCCGACGGGCGGTACTCAGCACATCGTTCTGAATCAGAATGGCATCGATATGGGCATCGTATGCATGACGCTCCTGATCACTCATCGAATAGTAGCACAACTTCTCGCGTGCCTCCCGCAGACCGGGAGCTGTCGTGTCCGGACGGATTACGCCTTGTTTCAAGTAGTCCATCCATTCCTCCAAGGGCGTGACGGCCACCTGATTGAACTGGTTTACCCGGATCAGGATATACTCCGGAAAGATCTCCTCCGGCTTACGGCCTACCAACGCATTCTTCTCCTTGCGCGTGATTTCCAGACTGTCTTTCGTGTGGACTCCGATGAAACGGTTCTGGCCGTGGTAGAGGTAATCGGTCCCTTTGCCCAAGTCGAAATAGAGGATACTGATCGAATAGACCTTCGCGATGTTCCGATAGGGTTGCCCCTTGTCGATATGTTCCGTAATGGTTTTGGCCACACCATACAGGATGCGTTCCAGATAGTCCGCCTCCCGGGCATTCTGCACTTCGATGAGGATGATCTCCCCCTGTGCATTCTTCGCCTTGATATCCACCCGGTTGAACTTGTCCTGTTCGGATTGCTGGTTCCCTTCGCTTTCCAGGATCTCCACGATCTGCACAGTCTGTCCGAGGAAGACGGTCAGGAACCCTTCCAGCACACCAAAGTTAGCCTTCTGCCGGAGCAGACGCTTGATGGCCCAGTCGAATCGGATATACAGGTCTCTTTGTGCTGTCATAGTCTTCGTTTTTTGAATGGTTGATCTTCTTTGGCAAAGGTAACGATAATCTGTCGGTTTCCACACTGGGAGGAGAAAGAATTCAATATTCCATAGAATCAGACAATATCTTATCTTTGCCCCCGTTTAAGCTAAAAAAGGAATATTGTGGAAAGACAAACGCAATCAGATAATACCAAACGGATAGCGAAAAACACGCTATTTCTCTATATACGAATGTTCTTAATGATGGGCGTCTCCTTTTTTACGACTCGTGAGGTGTTGCGCATATTAGGAGTAGAAAACTTTGGTATATATAATTTGGTAGGAGGAATTGTGGTTTTGTTTTCATTTTTAAATACAGCAATGCTTAGCTCTACTCAACGGTATTTGAACTATGAGTTAGGTAGGAAACAGGGAGTTAGTGTTGTAAATAAAGTGTTTTCATCTTGTGTTACCATTCATGTCGCCATTGCTTTAACCGTATTCCTTGTGGCTGAAATCATAGGAAGTTGGTTTCTGAATAAGTATTTATGTATTCCTGAAGAGAGAATGTTTGCGGCTAATATTGTATATCAATTTAGTGTTTTGGGTACTGTTGTTAATATTATTCGTGCACCATATAATGCCGCAATTATATCATATGAGCAGATGGATGTTTTTGCATATATGGGAATTGCAGAGAGCTTTTTAAAGTTGGGGATAGTATATATACTGTTTTTGTATAAAATGGATGTACTGATTCTATATGCAGTGTTGATGTTCATTGTCATATTATTGGTGACATTACTGTATTACTTTT
>JBJECC010000203.1:0-6525 GCA_051870655.1 Parabacteroides sp.
AAAAAAGAATGTATATCGATTCAAAAAAATAGAGTAATGTACAGATTGATTTGTATCTTTGCGAAGCAAATCGGGGACACTCCCTATTACATTATATTATATAGCGAAATACCATTAATAAATCAACGATATGATTCAATTCTTTCAATCTTCAACTAAGAGCGTACTGGCTGTTGAAGCGGTACAGGCGTTCTCTCCCGAAGAGATTCAGAAGCTGGTTTGGCTGTTCAGTGGCGCCACACCGGTCGAGTCTGACACATTGAAGGGCTGGTTCGTCGGTCCGCGTCGTGAAATGATCACCCCGTGGAGTACGAATGCCGTGGAGATCACCCAGAACATGGGACTCAGCGGAATTGCCCGTATCGAAGAGTACTTCCCTGTCTCTTCTGGTGAGGCCGAACATGATCCGATGCTGCAACGCATCTACAACGGCCTGGATCAGGCGATTTTCACTATCAGCAAACAACCGGATCCCATTGTCTATATCGACGACTTGGAGGCCTATAACCTGCAAGAGGGTTTGGCTTTAAGTGCCGAAGAGATTGCTTATCTGAAAGAGGTGAGCGAGAAATTGGGTCGTAAGTTGACGGATAGCGAGGTGTTCGGTTTTTCTCAAGTCAATTCCGAGCATTGCCGCCACAAGATTTTCGGTGGTCTGTTCGTGATTGATGGTGAGGAGAAGGAGAGCTCACTCTTCGGCTTGATCAAGAAGACCTCGGCTGAGAATCCCAACAAGCTGGTGTCTGCCTATAAAGATAATGTAGCCTTCAATGAGGGACCGACGGTAGAGCAGTTTGCTCCCAAGAGCGGTGACAAACCCGATTTCTATCAGGTGAAGGAGATCCCGACCGTTATCTCCCTGAAAGCGGAGACACACAATTTCCCGACAACTGTGGAGCCGTTCAATGGCGCGGCTACGGGAACAGGTGGTGAGATCCGTGACCGTCTGGGCGGTGGTAAGGCCTCTCTGCCGATTGCCGGAACCGCTGTCTATATGACGGCCTATCCGCGTACGGAAGGGGCACGCGAATGGGAGAAGATCCTGGATCCGCGTCCGTGGCTCTATCAGACTCCGGAGCAGATTCTGATCAAAGCCTCCAACGGTGCTTCCGATTTCGGAAACAAGTTCGGACAACCGCTGATCTGCGGTTCGCTCCTTACATTCGAGCATGAAGAGAATCAAAAGAAATATGCATACGACAAGGTCATCATGTTGGCCGGTGGTGTGGGCTTCGCGAACAAACGGGATGCCCTCAAGGGGAATCCCGCTCCGGGCGAGAAGGTGGTTGTGATCGGTGGTGACAACTATCGCATCGGTATGGGTGGTGGTGCTGTCTCTTCTGTCAACACCGGACAGTACAATAGTGGCATTGAGCTGAACGCTGTGCAGCGTGCCAATCCGGAGATGCAGAAGCGTGCGGCCAATGTGATCCGTACCATTGCCGAGAGCGATGCCAATCCGATTGTCTCTATCCACGACCATGGTGCCGGCGGTCACCTCAACTGTCTTTCCGAATTGGTGGAGGCTACGGGTGGACACATTGACATGGGCCAGCTGCCGATCGGTGACCCGACGTTGTCGGCCAAGGAGATCATCGGCAACGAGAGCCAGGAGCGCATGGGCCTCTTGATGAAAGAGGAGGATGTGGCACGTGTGCGTCGTATCGCCGAGCGTGAACGGGCTCCGATGTATGTCGTAGGTGAGACGACAGACGACATGAAGTTCGTCTTCGAACAGCCGGACGGTGTGAAACCGATCGACATCAAGTTGGAATATATGTTTGGTAAGCCGCCCAGAACCGTGATGACAGACCATACGGTGGAGAACAAATATCAGCCGGTAGTCTATAAGGAGTCTGAACTGCATCACTATCTGGAGAATGTACTCCAGTTGGAGGCGGTGGCTTGTAAGGACTGGCTGACCAACAAGGTCGATCGTTCTGTGACCGGTAAGGTAGCCCGCCAGCAGTGTCAGGGTGAGTTGCAGTTGCCGTTGAGCGACCTGGGTGCCGTCTCTTTGGACTATCGTGGCAAGGCAGGTATCGCCACTTCGATCGGTCATGCGCCGCAGGTAGCCATGGTGGATCCGGCTGCCGGTTCAGTCATGGCGATTGCCGAGTCATTGACGAACATTGTCTTTGCCCCGTTGGCTGACAAGCTGAGCAGCGTTTCGCTGAGTGCAAACTGGATGTGGCCCTGCCGCAACGAGGGCGAGGATGCACGTCTCTACAAGGCGGTACAGGCAGCTTCTGATTTCGCCATTGCATTGGGCATCAACATCCCGACCGGAAAGGACTCTCTCTCCATGACGCAGAAGTATGGCGAGGATAAGGTGATCGCTCCGGGTACAGTCATTATCTCGGCGGGTGCAGAGGTGAGCGACGTGAAGAAGATCGTCTCTCCGGTCCTGACACACGAAAAGAACTCCTACATTTATTATATTGACTTCTCGTTCGATTCCCACAAGTTAGGTGGTTCTGCCTTTGCTCAGGCGCTGAACAAGTTGGGCGATGAGGTGCCGACCGTACAGGATCCCGACTATTTCAAGGCTGCCTTCAATGCCGTACAGGAGGCTGTGGAGCAGGGTCTGATCCTGGCCGGACACGACATTTCTGCCGGTGGTATGATCACGACGCTGTTAGAGATGTGCTTTGCCAACGTAGAGGGTGGTCTGGAGGTCAATCTCGACACCTTGGCTGAACAGGACATCGTGAAGATTCTCTTTGCCGAGAATCCGGGTATCCTCGTACAGGTGAAGGAGAAGAAAGCCTTCGAGAAACTGATGCGCGAGGCGGGCGTCAGCTGTGCAGTCATTGCCCGTCCGACCGACGAACGTCATATCCTGGTTTCCAAGGAGGGCATCCAGTATCACTTCGGCATCGACTACATGCGCGATGTATGGTATGAGTCCTCCTACAAGTTGGACATCAAACAGAGCGGCAATGTCTGTGCAGGCAACCGCTTCGAGAACTACAAGATGCAGCCGCTGGAATTCAAATATCCGAAACACTTCACCGGCAAGCTGGCCGATCTGGGTCTGACTTTCGACCGTACATCGGCAAGCGGCATCAAGGCAGCCGTGATCCGTGAGAAGGGTAGCCAGTGCGAACGTGAGACAGCCTATGCACTCTATCTGGCAGGCTTCGACGTGAAGGATGTGCACATGACCGACCTGGCTTCGGGCCGCGAGACGTTGGAGGATGTGAACATGGTGATCTATTGCGGTGGCTTCTCCAACTCCGACGTGCTGGGCTCTGCCAAAGGATGGGCAGGAGGCTTCTTCTACAACGAGAAGGCGAAGAAGGCGTTGGACAACTTCTATGCACGTCCCGACACGTTGAGTATGGGTATCTGCAACGGTTGTCAGCTGATGGCCGAACTGGGCGTGATCTATCCGGAGCATGAACAGAAACACAAGATGGTTCACAACGACTCTCACAAGTTCGAATCCAATTTCGTCACGTTGGAGATCCCGAAGAACCACTCTGTCATGTTTGGCTCGTTGGCCGGTTCGAAGTTAGGCGTCTGGGTGGCTCACGGTGAAGGCAAGTTTGAGTTCCCTTACGAGGAGAAAGAATATCACATTGTGGCAAAATACAATTACGAAGGCTATCCGGCCAACCCGAACGGTTCGCCGTGGTCAGTAGCCGGTGTCTGCTCGCATGACGGCCGCCACTTGGCCATGATGCCGCACCCCGAACGGGCCATCTTCCCGTGGCAGTGTGGTTTCTATCCGGCTGACCGTCGCGGCCAGGACGAGGTGACTCCGTGGATCGAGGCCTTCGTCAATGCCCGCAAGTGGATTGAGAAGACAAGATGAAGCAATGATAATATTCGACCTTAACCAAGGCGGGGAGGTTCCGGTGACCGGATGGCTCCCCGCCGCTTTTTTTATTCGTTCCATAAGTCGGGGACTCCTCCGTGGCCCCGTGCGTTGTGAGGTTGCTGTTCTGTCGGAGCGGTTTCTCCCCGATGGATGTCATACAGCCGTTTGGCCGTCTCCATCATGGCCTCTACCTGTTGCGGATAGGGACGGTCGGTGACGTCAATCAGGCCGCAGTTGTAGTTCTCCCCGTCGAAACGTCCCAGCATATCCTGGTCGCACCACTGGAAGTAGGCGGTCCCGATCAGTCCCGGATGGCTGTAGGCCTGTTCCGTGTAATAGCGGTAGGCCACGCCCCGTTCCGTCTGCGACTCCACTTGCCAGAGCGATTGGGCCTGTCCGCGGTCGATCGAGCCGAAGTGATACTCCCCGATGATCATCGGCAGCCTGGACTGCTCCAGGGCATAATCCATCATCTTGGGGTCGGGACGCAGGTCGTAGCAGTTGAAACTTAACACGTCGAAATACTTGCCACAGCAGGCGAGGAGCGAAGCCTCCAGCTCCATCGGATTGCCGAAGCGGATTCCCAGGTTGAGGTGGTTCGGATCATGCTTTTTCAACAGCCGGTTCGTACTCTCCAAGAAGCGGTCGAATGTCTCCCAAATGAACTGTTTGCGGTGATCGGGCGTGTCACCCTTGGCTTGCAGGAAGGTTCGGAGTGCCGCTTGGATGGGCCGCTCTTTTCCTTGCAGGATCAGTTCGCATAGCCGTACCTCCTGTCCCAACCAGGCCGGCTCGTTGCCGATGAAATAGCCCAATACCCACGGATTCTCCCGCAAGGGTTCCACCGTTTTGGCAATGGACTCCTCCACAGCCGCTTCATAGTCGGGGGCATAGACATCGCTTAGCCCCATCAGTTCGCCATCCATGCGGAGGCCATAGAGCGGCACTTGGAATGCCTTGCGGTTCATCAGCATCACCTGCATGTCGGACCAGTTGCCGATCGTGTTGAGGCCCCATTTGTCCATACGCTTGATGATCAGTTCTTTCGATTTTTCGGGGAAGGCATCGCCAAAGCGCCGGTATTGGTTCCAGAGGCTGAACGAGGGGATCTTCCCCTGTCTCCCCTGGCTGCCGTAACGCTCGGTCAGCTCCGCAGGCGGCAAGGCTTCGAAGAAACCGGCCCGGTGGTCCACATCGCGTACCGTGCCACCGCCGCCGGCATGTACACAATCGACTCCGACTGAGAGGAACAGGTATCCCTCCGGATCCACGAACCACCAGCGGCCGTCGATCTGCTCGGTCCGGAAAAAGCCGGTGCCCTTCACCTGTTGCTGCCGGTAACCGCCATAGGTGGAGTAGTGGAAGGGGGCGGTAGAGACCTCTTCCTGCTCCTCGGTCCGCCATTCCTTCTGTAGTTGTGTCAGGCTGCGGATCTTTTCAGGGTAAATGACCCCGTTGGCCTGTCCGAATGAGTCGATGGCCGCCGTCTGCTCCAGATAGGCATCGCCCGGATCCTCTTTCGCCAGTGTGACGGAACGGATCTCCAAAGTCGGATTGCCGATGGCCCGCCGCATACGGAAGCCGATCGAATCCACATCCACCATCGGTCCGCGCTTTCCGCCCAGGTTGATCCAGCCGGTGTAGCGTGGTTGGTTGTAGGTGGCTGCCAAGTCGATGCGGGGATCAGGCAGGGAGGTGAAGAAACGGATGGGAATGGCCAGCCGGTTCCAGGCGTTGGGCACGTATGACATGACGCGCAGTTCGTTGTAGCCGCTTCGCGTGGTGAAGCCGAGCTGGAACCGCTGTGCACTGCTGATCCGGTATTCCAGCACGACGTACTGATAGCCTTCCCAATCGGTGGGCAGTTCGGGGTTGATGTCATGCAGCGCCAGTTTCTGGCCTGACATCTCTTTCGACCCGTCGAAGCAGATACGTTTCGCGGACTGTTCTGTTTGGCACGACAGGAGTCCGGCACAGGCCAGTGCCCAGATCCAAGGTGCTTTCCATGTGTGTTTCATAGTCCAAAATCCTTTCTATAAATCCTTTATGATGAGGAGGCAAAGATACGCTATTTTCAGCGACATTGTCGGGTGGGGGAGGGGAATATCTTATAATGCCTATATTTGCAGGCGTATTTCAATTAAAACAATAAAGCATTATGATGAAGAACGTGTTAATGAAAAGTGTGTGTATGTGGGTGGTAGCTGTGTCGTTGACTTCTTGCAGCCAACGTGTTATTGAGGGGAAGTGGGTAGAACCGGTTCCCGGCATGGAAAACCAGTTCCAGGGAATGCAATTGGAAAAGGGTGGTAAGGCCTCTACCATCAATATGGCTACCTTCCAATATGAGAAGTGGGAGAAAAAGGAGAATCTGCTGATCCTGTCCGGCAAAAGCATCGGGAACAAGGTGACCGGTCCGTTTACGGACACCCTGACGATCGAAAAGCTCACCGAAGATGAGTTAATCCTAAAGAAAGGCCGTCTGACCTTCCGTTACCATAAGCCATAAAGTACCTTCCATTTGGTAAGTCGTCGTTACCTTAGGTATCCAGACAGTCTTACCTTAGGCTGTGTGTCGTTGCCACATTAGGGAGTGGTTTCATCCTCCTTGCCGGGGGCGGAAGATTTCCGGCGGAAGGCGAGGGGAGAGATACCGGTATGTCGCCGGAAGAAGGTGCCGAAGTGACTTTGGTTGAGGA
>JBJECC010000204.1:0-29744 GCA_051870655.1 Parabacteroides sp.
AAGAACTGAAAATAATCGCTCAGAACTCTTGCGAGGTTCATAAGAATAGATAGGATTCTTACGCCAAAATGACAAATTCTGTATGTCTGTCTCGTAGTAGGATTTTCCGGATTTGTCAATTCAAGATAACCAGCCTCCACAAGTGGGGTAATATGTGCGGCACGATTCGTAAGAATATGTAAGTAATTCGTAAGAAATTGAATGTACTGATGGAGGGGAAGTCCGTATTTTTGGGATATTTAAATTACGAATAGAAAATGAACAAGAGACAAGTGAAACTTTCCTTGATGCTGTCATTCCTGCTGGGCGTATGGCAGGGCATACAAGGACAGACGGCGGCACAGTTGGAAGTGACCGTCAATGCGCAACAGCAACTGGTGTTCCGAGTGTCTTACGATGGACAGCCCGTCATTCAGGAAGCCCCGTTGGGCATGCATGTAGATAATTGCCGGATAGGCAGTCGGGTGAGCAGCTTCCAACAGACGGCAGCGAACGGACAGGTAGTGACGTACCAGCTGGAACAGGCAGACGGACACCGGCTTTTCGTGGACACCCGTACCTTTGAGGATGGTATCGCCTTGCGCTACCGCATCCCTGCCGAAGGACCGGTGTGTATCTACGGCGAAGAGACTTCGTTTGTATTCCCCTCGCAGACCCAGGTCTGGTATGCCAGTGCCCCGTTCCAGTATGGATGGCCGCAACAGTACCAGGAGCGTCGCACGGATGACATCGAAGGAGAACTGCTGGCACCTCCAGCCACCTTCCGTCTTCCTTCAGGTATCTATGCAGCACTGACAGAGGCAAATCTGTTCCATTACCATGGGGCGGTCATGCTGGGTACGGCTCCCAACCGGGTGCAGTTCGGCTATGTGGAGAACAAGGGACACATAGAAACGGGTACCATTACCGGCATTCCGGCATCCAAGTACTGGCATGAAGTGGTACGCAATGTGCCTTGGGTGGTCGCTCCGCAGGAAGGAAAGCAGGAGGTCGTGACCCCGTGGCGCGTCCTGATGTTGGCGAAGGATCTGAACGGACTGGTGAACAACCAGATTCTGGCCCAGGTAGCCGATCAGCCGGACAAGACACTGTTCCCCGAAGGAGCCAAGACCGAATGGATCAAGCCGGGGCGGGCCTCTTTTACCTGGTTGGTGGAAGGTCCCGACCGCTTGAGCATTGCCAACCACAAGAAGTATGTGGACGGATGTTCTGAGTTGGGCATTGAGTCAGTGGTTGTAGATGACGGCTGGGAACTGTGGCAACAGACCGAGAAGGACGCTAACGGCCGGACAAAATGGGAGATGTTGAAGGATCTGGTAGATTATGCCCGTCCCAAGAACGTGAACATCTGGGTGTGGAGAGCCTCCTCGCCCCGTGCAGGCAATAAGTCGGACATCGGATTGGTGGATCCCGACGAACGGGCCGACTTCATGAAGAAGTGTGCCGAAGCCGGTGTGAAGGGATTGAAGATCGACTTTTTCCATACCGAGAATCTCTTTACCGTCAACTTGATGGAAGACATCCTGAAGGCTGCTGCCAAAGAAAAGCTGATGGTGATTTTCCACGGTGTCAACAAGCCGACGGGCGATTCATATACCTATCCCAACCTGCTGGCGAAGGAAGCCGTGCGGGGATTGGAGTGTGTAGGTGGCGAGGACAGCTGGGCACCGGGTCCGCCTTGGCCGTATCATAACACCGTGCTTCCCTTTACGCGCTGGCTGGTAGGTCCTGCCGACTATACCCCGTTGAACTTCCGTGGCTTCTGTCATCCGTCAGTGACCTTTGCCCATCAGCTCTCCTCCATTTATATGTTTACCTCTCCGATGCTGATCTTTGCCGCGGATATGGAAGACATGCTGACTTCACCGGGACGCTCCTTCATCGAAAGTGTACCGGTCACTTGGGACGAGACGGTGGTACTGCCGGAAAGCAAGATCGGCGAACTGGCAGCGTTGGCACGCCGGAAGGGCAACGTATGGTACTTGACGGTAATGAATGGTGAGCAGCCCCGGCAGTTTGGTGCCCGGTTGGACTTCCTCCCGAAAGGAAGTTACCGGATGGAAATCGCTACCGACACCCCCGGCAACCGGAAGCTGATTCAGGTGCAGAACCGGAAGGTCCGTGCCGGACAACGGCTGCAGGAAGAACTGATGGCAGGCGGCGGCTTTGTCGCCCGCATCGTGATGAATAAATAGAGACAGCACTAGTCCTATTCACTGCGCCGGGATAGGCTGTCCGTTGCGCTGGGGAGTAGGGCCGGTGTGAGCCAAATAGTCTGCTCGCTGCGCTGGACAGCCCTGTCTGTCGCGCTGGGCAGACTATTTGGTTCGGCTCGCCTCCCTATGCCAGCTCGCTCGGCAGGGCTGTTCAACGCACCGGACAGAGCAGCCCAGCGCGCTGGATAGAGCAACCCAACCTCACTCACCCGTACTGCCCGGATCGCTCGCCAGTACTGTCCGGTTTGTTCGCCAGTACAGCCTTGTCTCTGTAGAATTATTCTTTAGAAAGTTTGGACTATTCTATTAACCAAGAAATTGAGGTGAGATAGTTAAAGAGTAGAATTTTTAGTCACGAATCTCAAATAGAAACCTTTCTCATACGAGAACTTTTAAGGCTCTTGACAATGCTTAAATTGGTGGACGTTTCCATTAGGATTGGTTTCCAGACAAGGATCATTTAACTAATATCAAGATTGGCATTGGTGGAAACCTAATTAATTCGTACTTTTGTGACTGACTGATTTCGCTAAGCGCAGTTGTGATCGGTCTTTTTGTGGTAAATATTAGCGTTTGCTGATTATTCGAGGTTCGAGAAACTTGGCGGTGGAAAGAACTTATACACAAGGATAAGAGCAGACGTTCACGTTTTGCGTGGACGGCTGATTACGTCTTGTGTATATAGGTTTCCGCCAAGTACCTTCGAACCGGATGTATCAACGTCCACGTTTTTTAGGTACTTGGCGGAAATTCGTAAGAAAAGCAACGCATTAATACGGATGAAAAATACGGTTAATGCAGTTATGGCAAAATCCCTGATTGAAGCATTGCCTCGCATCGCAAGCGAAGGCAAAAAAGAGGCGCAGCAAATCTTGGAGCGCCTAAGTAGTGGTACGCAAATTGGTTTGCAAACCAATGAGTTGGTGTTGCCCAGTAAAGACACCAGTGGGCTGTTTCGAGGCAGCTCGCCCCAAATTCCCAATGCATTTAATCAAGCCCTGCAGGGGGAGAGTTGGATGAATCGGTTGATCTATGGTGATAATCTGCTGACGATGCAGGCACTGTTGGCAGGTGATCCAGCCACCGGCTTACCCTCTATGCGTGGCAAAGTGGATCTGATCTACATTGATCCTCCTTTCGATAGCAAAGCGGATTATCGCACGAAGATAACCTTACCGGGGGTGGATATTGAGCAAAAACCTACGGTAATTGAACAATTCGCCTATGCGGACACATGGGAGGAGGGCACGGTTTCCTATCTTCGCATGATGTATCCTCGTTTGGTGCTTATGCGAGAACTATTAGCTGATCAAGGAAGTATTTATGTGCATATTGATTGGCACACGTCTCACTATGTGAAACTTATAATAGATGAAGTATTTGGAAAATCTAATTTTAGGAATGAAATCATCTGGTGTTATACAGCAGCAAGTAATACAGGAAAAGATTTCCCGAAGAAACATGATGTGATATTGAGATATAGTAAAAGTGATGCGTATTTCTTCAATAAAGATTGCATTCGCATTCCATACGCAGAAGGAAGTTTAGACAGAGCTAACAGAAATGTAATTGCTCGTGAAGGTATGAAGTTTAATGAAATTGTTCTTAACGAAAATGGAAAAGTTCCTGAGGATTGGTGGGTTGATATACAACGTGCTGCACGTTATCCCGGAGAAGTTGTTGGTTATGCGACACAGAAACCAATCAAACTTCTCGAACGCATTATAAAGGCAAGCAGCAACGAAGGCGATTTGGTATGTGATTTCTTTGGAGGTAGCGGTACCACAGCGGCTGTGGCAGAGCGGTTAGGCCGACGTTGGATCATTGGGGATATTGGGAAACCAGCCTCCTTGGTGATGCGTAAACGATTTATCGACCAAGAGGTGAAGCCCTTCCTCTATCAATCCATTGGCGACTACCAAAAGGAGGCTTTCCGCAATAACAAGCGTTATCAGCGAGTAGGCGATTTGAGCCAAGTGGTGTTGGGGCTTTATGGGGCTTTGCCATTCGCTCCGGAGCAATGCAACGATCGCAACTTTGGCTATGTAAAGGGAACACGCACATTGGTGATGGTGGATAGCCCTAACCGATTGACTACGGCTGCTACGATCAAGCGAGCCGTAGAAGCCAAAGCCTCCTTGTTAGGCGGCGGTTGGGACAAAGTGGTTGTCTTAGGATGGAACTTTGCGTTCGACATTTCCCAAGCCATTCAGCAATATCAAAATGCCAATGTGGTTGTCTTGGTCATTCCACCCGACCTATTGGATAAACTGTCGAAGAAAGGATACAAGAAATTGATCGACGACCGATCCGTTCGCTTCTCCTCTTTACAGTATTTGAATGCTTCGATTCAGCAGATTACTCGGCAAGGCGACCAAGATGAGTTGGACATCTCTTTAGATGATTATGTGTTGCTCTCACCGGATAATATTCCGCTTGATGATAAAGATAAGGAGAAACTGTGTGAGGTCATGGATGTGGATCCGCTCTCGTTGATTGAGTATTGGAGCATTGACCCCGATTATGACGGTGTCACCTTCCGTTCGACCTGGCAGGATTATCGGGAGAACACCGACAATGATGATGATCCCTTGCATTGCGTCTATTGGACACGTTTGCGTGTGCCCCACAAGGAGCAGCGAACGGTATGCGTGAAGGCTGTGGATGTGTTTGGTTTTGAAAGTCAAGTGGTTTTAAATGCAACAACACGATGAATGCGAATACGATCTCTTTGGAATTGGCCAAACGATTGACAGAGCAGGTCAATCAGGCGTGGGCGGATGGCTCATTGTTAGAAGCGGTTACTCCCATGACACAAACCTTGTTGCGCTATTGGTTTGGCGAAGCGCACAAGATGGAACGTGATCGGAACTTTCACGAAGGGCAACGACAAGCGATTCTCAACATTATTTATTTGCATGAGGTGGCACGAGTAGAGCAGGTGATCGACAACTATCGCTGTGTGGATGAGATCCTCTTGGCATACGCAAACTTAGCTGCCTTGGCTCGACCCAAATATCAGATACCTAAATATGCCGTGAAGATGGCGACTGGAACGGGCAAGACGTGGGTGATGCACGCCCTGTTGCTGTGGCAGTTGCTGAACGCCCGTCATGAGGAGCAACCGAGTGGACGGTTCACGCAGAACTTCTTGATCGTGGCTCCGGGGTTGATTGTTTATGACCGCCTGTTAGATGCCTTTTGCGGACGGATGCCTCGGGGACAGAACTATCGAGATCCGGAGACAAACGATTTTTACTTGAACCAAGCGCTTTTCATCCCGCCCCATTTACGGCAAGAGGTGTTCTCCTTTATCCAAAACAATGTGGTCACAAAGGAGGAGGGCATCGGGCGCAAGACGACGGGTGATGGCTTGATCGCCCTGACTAACTGGCATCTTTTCGAGAACCAACTGCCGATTGAGGAGGAAGAAAACGCTGAGCTACAACCGCTCACCGCACCGGAGATTGTGGAGCAATTGCTGCCGATACGTCCGGGTAAGGCTGCTGGAAATGATTTGAGTATGTTGGATCGTCGTTACTTGCGAGGCAGTGAGTTAGACTATTTGGCCGGATTGCCCGATCTGATGGTGATCAACGATGAGGCACACCATATCCACGAGTTGAAACGTGGAGGCGAGGTGGAAGAGGTGGAATGGCAAAAGGGTCTGAATGTCATAGCGGAGGGGAAAGGCAGTCGCTTTGTGCAGGTGGACTTTTCGGCTACGCCTTATGATAAACAGGGTTCTGGAAGGAATGCTGCGAAATGTTTCTTCCCGCATATCGTGGTGGATTTCGATTTGGCTACCGCTATGCGCAAAGGGTTTGTGAAGACTCTGTTGTTGGATCGCAGGCAAGAACTAACCGATTTGGAACAATTGGATTTCAAGGCAGAGCGCGATTATCGAGGCAAGGCTTGTGCGTTAAGTGAAGGGCAACGTTTGATGTTGCGTGCCGGATTGGCTAAGTTGAAAAAACTGGAAAAGGAGTTTACGGCATTAGAAGTGAAGAAGAACCCTAAGATGTTAGTCATCTGCGAGGATACCTCTGTTTCTCCCTTTGTGGAGCAATTCCTTTTGGACGAGGGATTACAACAGGATGATGTTGTGCTGATCGACAGTAACGCCAAGGGAGATGTGTCGGAAGAGGAATGGAAAGAGACCAAGACGAAACTGTTTGATATAGATCGTTATCAACGTCCCCGAGTGATCATATCCGTTTTGATGTTGCGTGAAGGATTCGATGTGAACAATATTTGTGTCATTGTGCCTTTGCGTTCTTCCGAAGCTCCGATTCTGTTGGAGCAAATTATTGGCCGAGGCTTGCGCTTGATGTGGAGAGAGTCAGATTATCAGGAGATCAAGAATGAGGATCGTCGGCGTGTATTGCAGCTGCGCCAAGCCCCGAAGAGTTATTTGGATATGCTTTCCATCATTGAGCATCCCGCTTTTCTACAGTTTTATGACGAGCTGTTTGCGCAAGGAGCCGGAGCGATAGAGGAGGGAGATAATGCGGATTTAGCCTCTGTGGGTGATTTGATTAAAGTCGGGTTACGTGCGGATTACGCTACCTACGATTTTGCCTGGCCCGTTATTTTGAGAGAGGCCGAAGAGGAATTGGATGATTATGAAATTGATATTGATAAGCTGCACCCCTTCACCGATTATAGTTTGGAGCGCTTGCGCCAGTTCTTGGTGCAGGAGGGTGAGACGTTTCTCTCGCAAGAGGTCTCTACAAAGACGCAGTTTGGCCGCTATGTCGTGACAGGTGATTTGTTTAACGCACGTACCTATCGGGAATATTTGCAGAAGATTCTGCGTACCATACTCTTGCGTTTCGATCGTATCTCGGCACACAAGCAGCTTCGTCTGCCTACCTTGCAAATCAATGATGCACAGATCATGGCCACCCTCGATCGCTTCATCCGTACCCGTCTGTTTGGCCAGCCTTTTGATCCTTTTAAGCAGTATGACTGGAAGATTCTGCTGGCGCAAAATGGATTGGTGACGCAACACCTCATCGGCGAGATGGCGCGTGCGATCTATCAGATGCAAACGCATGTGCAGACGGCGGAGGCACAGGTGGATTATCAGCGATTTTCGGAGGTCGCTACATTGAAGATGCGTGAGAGTTATTCGCTCGAAGTACACAAATCCATTTATGAGCGGTTGGGTTATCCCTCGCATAACGGTGGGTTTGAGAAGGTATTTATGGAATTCTTGGATCGGGATGCCGAGGTGGAACGTTTCGTGAAGATCCATGAGTCTCTCCATGCGTTTGCTGTGATCTACTATTTGCGACAAGATGGTTTGATGGCTACCTATCATCCTGATTTCTTGGTAGGAACGAAGGATAAGATTTACCTCGTTGAGACTAAGGGCAATGATAAGATCAACGATCGGAATGTGCGACAGAAGCAGACAGCTGCGGTGGAATGGGTGCGTAAGATCAACGACCTTCCAGAAGAAAAACGGATGGAACGGGAATGGGAATATGTGTTGCTTGATGAGACAACCTTCTATCGTTTGGCAAATGCCGCGGCTACGATTACCGATATGTGCACACATTGTCGGGTATCTCTTGCTACAGCGACGGGCAATTTATTTGACAACGTCTATTGATCCTTTCCGTGAACCAACTATACCCATGCTTATGAGGGTCACTTTGGGGATTCTTTGTTATGAATTCCAGAGTGACCCTTATCAGAACATAGTCAAAAAGATGGGAACCATGATGCCGAAAATCTCATAATTTATTTCTATAAAAATGCCGAAAATCTCACAATGTTGCGTGGTCTGCCGAAAATCTCATAATTTATTTTCGTGAAAATGCCGAAAATCTCAAAATCTTTGTCGTTTTAGCGAATCCCCCCATCCAGATATGAAAAACGGGAGGAAAACAGCTGTCATACAAAATAATTCTGTAACTTTGCTCTCAGTGATCATAGCGATAGTTGTGTTACTCAATTCATTATCATTCATCGAATATATATTGGTTTACTATTTATAACATGAAAAACGTATCATGTCTTATTTCGATGTTCTGTCTCTGCGGAAATATGCTTTCGGCCAGAGAATATCATGTATCTGTCAAGGGAAGTGATGCAAATAACGGTGATGCTGCGGCTCCCTTCAAAACCATTAATTGGGCCGCCCAGAAAGCGTTGCCCGGAGATACGGTCACAGTCCATAACGGAACCTATCGGGAATGGGTCAATCCGCTGAACGGTGGGGAGCGGGATGGCAAACGGATCCTCTATCGGGTCGCCGAGGGGGAGAAAGCGGAAATCAAAGGCTCCGAATTGGTGACAAACTGGAAAAAGGAGAAGAAAGCGAAAGGGGTGTGGAAAGTGGTGTTGCCCAATTCCTTCTTCGGTACCTATAATCCGTTTAACGACCGCCTGTATGGAGACTGGCTTGAGTCTGACCGGATCCATCATACGGGCGACGTGTATCTGAACGATGTCTCGCTCTATGAAGAATTCAGCCTGGATAAGGTGTTTGCCCCGGATACGATTCGGACACTCCGGGATCCGCAAGGATGTACGAATGTATGAAGTCTCTCATGGCCCGTACATCGTGGACAACAATATCCTTTTGTCCAAAAGGCCCCTTGCGGAGTTTACGGATGGAGGTGCCTTCCTGCACAATATCATTGTCGGCGACATCATGCGCCTGGACGACATGCGCTTTACACCCTACCTGCTGAACCATTCGACTGATGTAAGAGGCATACAGACGATTACGGAAGGAGACCACCGTTTCTTCAATAATATCCTTGTCGGTCGGGATGATCCTAAATATCAATATGGCTTGGTGGGATTCGATGAGTCGAAACGTCCCATCTATGCGGAAAACAATCTGCTGCTGAACGGTGCACTCCCGATGACCGGCCGGACACAGGATTGGGTGGAAAAGTCAGTCAATCCGAACCTGCGGTTGGAGGAGACCCCGGAAGGCGAAGTCTATCTGATCAGCGATGTCGATTTACAGGAACTCTCCGCTTTCCGTTTGGAAACCGACTATTTCGGACATGAACGCTCTGCCTCCCCTATTGTGGGACCGATGGAGAAATTATCCTCTACCAAACGGATAAAAGTATGGCCTCCTTTATATGAGTGAAAGGAGGCCATAGGCTTATGTGAGTACGGTGAGGCGGTCTGTCGGCTCACCGTCACTATTTGCCAAACAATTTCAGCTTCGATTTGGATTTCTTCTTCGTCTTGTCGGGAGAGGCGGGAGCGCTTACGCCCTCTTGTGTTTTTGGTGTCTGCCAGCTGCTGTTGACCTTCATGTGATCCGCTTCCATACTGGTGGATTTCAGGGTCGGGATGGTGGACTCTCCGTTGGAAGTGAATTTGCCATACACATCGACCGCTTCGCCGTTGATCATGACATTGCCTTCCGTCATTTCTACCAATCCCTTGTCTTCATCTTGCTGCAATTCGGTAGTTGTTTTTCCGAAAAGCTTCACTTCGTCGGCTGTCACCTGAGCCAGCTTCGTCAACTCTTTCTCTTCCGTAGAACCGATGAACAACGTTTCGGAAAGCAATTGCAACCGGCTCTCTTTGGCGAGTTCTACATCTGTCCGATTCTCTTTGTCCAGATCCATGGATCGGAGTCGAATATCTTTTGCATTCAGGTTGATAAGCCCAGTTGCCTTTCCTTCGGTATCGACACTCGTCAGGTTGATGGTACCCGTCTGCACTGTAAGGCCACTCTCAGGGGTCAGTTCCTTCTCTTCCAGTTTCCCTTTTTTGAGATCGTAGTCGATGGAGCGGATCTGCACATCTTTGGACGAGAGTTCGATTGATCCGGTAGCTTTGTATTCACCGTCTCCCTCCTCATTTGTATAATTCGGATTGTGGGTATCAATGATAGCGTGCCCCGTGTGCATACAGATGAGGCTGTCTTCGATCAGTTTCCCGGTGTCATCACTTGTCTCCGCGGTCATATTGCGGGTCTGCATATAGATACCCGACTGATCGTTCGTCCGGATGTTATTGTCTCCGTCGCGAGTAACCAGATTGATCTTTTCCGCGGTCAGATTGAGGCTTGCATTTGTCGATTCCTCCTTAAATTGGGCTTTCCGTTCACCGGCCTTCTTTTTCCGCTCTTCCAATCCCTTCATGCGTCGATTGACTTCAATAGCAGAGTCAATCAGCTGATGGTAGTTAACCAACTGGTTGTACAGCCTACCGGACACTTCGTTGAATGCCTGATGTTGCTCGTCCAGATCTACATATTGGGCACGGGTCAACAGTTCTGAAGCGTTCAGTTGGGGAGCAATAATATTGTCCAGTTCCTGTTTGGTCGCCCCAATTTCATTCTGTTTATTTGTAATTTGATTGGTTAGAGCATCTTTCTGTGTATTCAAGTCTGTAATGGCCTGATCCAGTGTACTCTCTTCCGTTTCGCAAGGCATCTCCGCTTTGATATGCAGAGCCCCGTCCGAGACAAGGGTCAGTCCCGGTTGGACTGCCATGTCATAGGTGGGACAGAGCGTATCGGTGTGGGAGATGCTGCGGAACAACAGATTGTTGGCAATCTGCACAATTTCCCCGTTGGGATGTAGGGTATGCTCCGTGCCGTCGCATCCTGTATCTTCTGCAATGGTATGGATTTTAGGCGAACGGTTCTCAATCCGTTCGGTGGCCTCTACCTGGATGCAGTTACCTCGTAGGATGATCTTTCCGGGTTTGGGTTCTGCAATCCCTTGCCGGTTGACATTGCCGATGATGATCTCCGGTGCCGATAGGATGATCCGGTTCTCGTCCCGTATGAAACGCCCTTTTGACAAGGCTTCTGTCACCTCGTCTTTCCACTGACGGAGATCTTTTTTACATTTTTGAATTTCGGCAAGTCCCTTATCTATGCTTTTTTGGTATTCATTGAGTTTAGTTTCCCATTCTTCCAAATGTTGTTTGATAATTCTCATGAGTTGAATTGTTTAAATGGTTATATCTTTCAGTGCTTGTTTGATCTCATCCAATGGCATCGGTCGCTCTTTGGCGAATTTCTCGATGTTCATGCCATTGTAGTGCAGTGTCTGCTCGTCGTTAGAGAAGAGGATCTCACCCCGGTCTGCCTGATCCCACGCATATTGGTCGGCAAATCCTTTGAATCCTGTCACTTCTGCAAAAAAGGCTGCCACTTTGCCTTGCTCGCCGCGCATTTTTGCCCATTCTATATCCTCATATTGAATATTATCGACCATGTCGTTCCAGTCGGACTGGAAGTCTTTCCCTTTGATGCTCCCTCCTCGTTTCATCTTCACGGTCTCCAAAATGATGGGTAATACGGCATCTATCGTATGTCTGCGGATCTTGAGCAGGGCGAGTGGATTGACCTTGAAGCCGGAAACCTTGGTTATGATGTCATTGAAGGATAGCTGTAATACATCAATGGCTTTCAGGCATTGCTTGAAGAAGTTACAACCCTCCATGGCTTCATAGTATTTATCATCTATTACGCATTCTTCCTGCAATTTCTTCACGTTCTTTTCCAAAACAGCTGCTTGCACAGTTTTCAACAGTGCCTCACGTGTCTTATTCAGATCTACCAGTGTAACAATAGGTTGGTTGTTACCCGGTTGGTTGTTACCCGGTTGGTTGTTACCCGGTTGGTTGTTACCCAATCTTTTGTAATACGCTAGGTTCAGTTCGGGCAGTTTTGGTTCTTTGGCTGTTGCCTGTGTCAGTATACTCTTCACATCTTTCTTCCAATCGTCTTGTGGGAAGTTTGCATTCGTCAGCTTATCCTGTTCTGCCTTGTAGGCGGCTATTTTCTGCAAAGTGTTGTTGTAGTGTTCCGTCATGGTAGTGACCAGAGAACAAATGAAGCTGTCGATGTTGCGGACAAGCAGGGCTCCGTTTTTGAGTCCGCCCGGTTTCATCATCTCCCTGATTTGGGCACTTGAGATGCTCTTCAGATAGTTCTTGTTGAGAATCTTTGCCTCTCCGACACCTGCCTGCATACAAAGGTAGCGTTTGGAGGAGAGGCGCATTGTTCCGTCGATGGGTTTCAAGAATACCTCCAGAATGGTTCGGATCAGTGACAGGTCACACAAATAACTCTTGAGCATGTCCTTCCCTTTTTCCTTTAATGCGTCCAGAAGCCGGTCGGCGAATTTCTGTTTCTTCTCGATATCCTGGATGTTGGTACCCGATTGGATGGTCAGCTTGTTGCCGGCTGAGATGGTGACATTCTTTCCCTCTATTTTTACATTACCGTTCGGGGCACTGATGGAGATACCGGTGAAGGCATTGATGCCGACCTTTCCCAACGGACAGTCGATGGAGATGGCCCGTTTGTTGGAGGACATGCTGATGGAGTAGAAGCCCCATGAGTCTGCGAGGGTAATGCCGCCACCCAATGCTGCCGCATTTCCCTCTGTGCCGAATTTGGTGGCATCCTTGAAACCGGGAATAAACTTGCAGAACGTACTGAAAGCGGGTGACACACCGGCCAAGAAGTCACTGGCCGAACCATCTTTGAAAGCAATCTGATGGCCATTGAGGGAGGTGATGGTCTGGTTGGTACCTCCATCGTTGGGAGCTATATCGGCGCTGTGAAGCCCGCCGACCATGTAGGGACGTTCCACATTTCCGTTTTCGTAGTTGACCAGGATCTCGTCTCCCTTTTCCGGCAGAAAGAAGATGCCGCTCTCAGAGGAGGCTTTGGGTTGCGAGACTCGGATCCAGGGACTACCATCTTTTGCTTCTGTCCAGAGATACCGGATGCGGATACGGCCCAAATTGAAGGGGTCTTTTGCATCCAGGACGTAGGCGGTCTGCGGACCACTGGTCCGGATCCAGCCCTTCTCGGAATGGGTGGGGTAACACTCCTGTTCTTGTACGGGAATAGCCGTGAAGTTCAATTGATCCTTAAAGGTATAGATCGTCTGTTGTTGTTCCTCATCCCATTTTCCCTCCTTCTTGACACTTCCTTCGATGACGATGGGGACGAACGTCTCGGTCATATCATCCACATAGAAACAGTCTCCCAACCGGATTCGGTAGAATGTGCCGACACAGTCGATCTGCATTTTTGACTGATCCATGTGATTCTCCTTCAAATGGATGGTGTGATAGAATTCTTTCCCTACCGACGTCACCTTATCGACATACGAACTGAATGGGGAATAATACTCATTTTGTGCATCATAGTGCTCCGTATTTCCTTTCCCGAAAAACTTTTCGAACTTTGTTTGGTTTTTTGACCCTTTGATGGCATTTTCGATGGCCGTTGTCGCCATCTCTTCTGACAGTCCCAACACGATGTCCATCAGGCTGGTTTCATTGAGATACCCTGTTGCTACATTGAGCAGATAGGGTAGGGGAAAGTACATTCCCCAAAGATCGCCTTGGGTCAGATAATCGTCTTTATGGATGGTGGCCCAGTAGGACTCGTTGGAGACTTCTGAATGATAGAGCATAGAGCTATTCACATCAATTGCCTGTGTTTCCTCTTTACCCCCTGAACCGTCCTTTGTCGTTTTGTGGAAGACACTCTCTGCACGGACAGGTATTGTATTCGCATCCACATCGAACAGATCATTCTCATAGCTCCTGGATTCGTAGGTCGTGATTTGGACCGGGGTTGTATTTAATGGGGGTAAACCCACCTGCAACACGCCGTTCTCCCAATAGAGGAACTCGCCGTTTCGGTTGGCAATACGCACCAGGAAATCATGGAAACTCTCGTTGTACTGTACGGAATAGGGCAGGATATACTCTTTGAATACCTGTTTCTCATTCTCTTTGACGGTGACGCCCAAATGACGCAGATTGTTCTTCGCTGAATCCGTCAGAGCAATGAAACATTGGAATGAGTTTTTCTCCTTATACGCGTTTACCGTCTCCGTCAACTGTTCCTGATAGAACCGTTTGCCGGTGTAGGTTCGGCTGTATTGGTCCAGTGTCAGAAACTTGTCAGGGCTGTAAGCTGTCAGGGTGACGTACATCGAGGTGGTCGTTCCGTCCGACTTGAACTCCGGTTTCACCTGGAAGATGTAATAATTCTTGGCTACCATAAACAGATCGGATTCGGTTGAGGTCTCTTCCAAGTCCAGAATGCAGGAGGTAAACTGGGCCTTGATGGCCTTTACCGTCACGGTCTGCGTACTGGTTAACTGCAGTTTCAGACGGATCCATCCCGGTTTATAGAGCTCTTTGCGATAGTCCAAAGCCTCTACGCTCACGGACACCGTTTGTGTGTCGATTGTCAGTGAACCCGTTGTGCTGCTTCCACCGTTCAACACCTTCAGATCCAGCAATCGATTGTCTTTCGTTTTTGGGAGCGTGTTGCCTGCCAGTGTGAGTACTCCCTCTTCCACTTCGAACGTGTTGGTGTTCGCGGGGAATGTTTGCGTGTAGATACTAATATGATAGTTTGCCATATAAATCGTATGATTTTAAGGGGTATTCCAATTTCTGTTTATTTGGATTGTACATTTGTGGCATGACCCGGATTGGAAACGGAAATGTTTCCTCCGTACATACAGATCAGTTTGCAATTGTCCAACAGGGCGGGCATATTGCAGACCAGTTCCTGACCTCCTGGCATCCAGGGTGCAGAGATGGCCGGCACACAGGGCATCGGGGTCAATACCCCACAGGCAGCAGCTGTAGCAGAGGCCACTGTCGGATTCGCCATGGACTGGCACATGCCGAAGGGCAGGATATTCTTCATTGGGACATTGTCCATGATGTTGCCCCGCGGTTTGTTATCCACTAACGGTCGTGTCGGATCCGGCACGATGAATTGAGACGGCGCCATTCCGAAGCTGCATTGCAGCATGGCTCCCATACATACAAATGTTGCCATAGTTCTATCTTTTGTTTTTTCTTATACATTATATAATATAGGCGGTCACTCAAACGAGGGTTTCTCCAAAGCTTGGTCCGATTTCTTCTCGTTCGTTTTGGGTGAAGCCGCTCCCGGTGCACCTTCTGTAGTCTTCGGGGTCTTCCAGCCGCTTGTGACCTCCATAGTTTTTGCCTCGATGTGCTTGGTCGTGATGGCGGTAAAGTCCGATTGGCCGTTCGAGATAAACTTACCAAAGAATTCGATCTCCTTGCCGTTGAGGGCTGCTTTACCGTCTGTGAGCTGCACGAGTCCCTTGTCATCGTCCTGTTGCAGTTCGGCGGTTGTCTTGCCATACAGTTTCAGCTTGTCAGTCGCCACTTGCACCAGTTCGCTTTTCGCATCATCCTCCGCAGAGCCGATAAACGTCTTATGGGAGAGCAGTTGCAACTGGCTTCCTTCTGCCAGTCCGCTCTCTTTGCGTGACTCCTTATCGACATCCATCGATTTCAGTCGGACATTCTTCGCATTCAGATCGATCAGACCCGTTGCCTTTCCTTCCGTGTCGGTCGAATCCACCTGGATTGTCTCGGCCCGCATGAAGATCTTACTTTCGGCGGTCAATGCTTTTTCGGCAGGTTCAAACTCCTTGATTTCCTGATCTACAGCGGTCATCTGAATTTCCTTGGAGATGATGCTTACCTTTCCTTCTGCCTTGGCTTCCCCTTCGCCCTCCTCCAAGTTGCTATAACTGGAGTTTTGTGTATTGAGCTCGATTGTTTCCGCATGAAGTCTGATGCTGCTTTTTTCTATTGTGGAGATTTCATCGTTCGTCGAATAGACAGACATGTGGGGCGTATGGATGTACAGACCGGCCTCCTCATTGGTTCGGATATTGTTGTCTCCATCACGTGAAACTACATCGATCGTTTCCGATTGCAGGAGAATGCTGGCATGGGTCGTTTCGTCTTTAAACGTGGCTTTCCGTTCGCTCACAGCCTCCTTTCGTTTCTTCAGTGCGCTGATGCGTAGATTGATTTGTGCCACGATCGACAGCTGTTGGTAATAACCGGCCAGTACGGCATAGACATTTTCTGCTTGCGTTCCGAACATTCGTTGGAGCTCATCCAAATCGAGGTACCCCGCACGGGTCAGCAGATCCGTTTTGGTGACTAACGTTACCGGTTTCAACAGTGTCAATTGTATATCGGTCATGAGTGAATCAATCGTTGACTCCAACCCCTCTAAAACGGTCTTTTCCTGCTCTTTCTTTTCTTCCAAATCAGCTATGATCCTATCCAAGTCTGCCTCTTCTGTTTCTGCAGCCAGAGAAGCGTTCACTTCAATCTTACTGTCGGAAGCAATCCGTACACCTGGTTTGGTTACCATGTCTATTTCAGGACAGAAGGTCTCCGTTTCGGTGACTCCGTTCACCAGGATGTTCCTGGCCACCTGCACGATTTCAGACTTGTGTGTCAAAACCGTGTTTTCATTGCCATCTACACCGGGACATTCTGCAATCGCATGAATTTTGGGAGCCTGTTGGATAATCCTGTCCATACCCTCTACCTGGATCTCTTCGCTGCGCAGGATGACACGTGATCCACCCCCTTTCAGCAGACCTCGTTTATCGACATTGCCGATCACGATTTCAGGAGCCGAAAGGATGATCCGGTTCTCGTCTCGTATGTATTTGGAGCTATCATATTTCTCGGCCGCTTCAATACGCATCTGTGCGATGGCAGCCTTGCATTCCTGGATCTCTTTCAATTCGCTCTCCAACTTGTCTTTGAGCTCTTTGAGTTCATCCCGCCAATCTTTTAAGTCTTCATGTACATCTTCCATTGTTTCTCATTTTTACAGTTTGATGTTCCGCAATGCCTCTTTCGCCTCTTCCAAGGGTGTCGGACGTTGGGTAGGATAGGGCTCGATGGCCTTGTTTTTGTAGTGCAGGGTCTGCTCATCGTTGGAGAAGAGAATCTCACCGTGATCTTCAGTGTCCCACACATATTGATCCGAGAATCCGGTAAAGCCTGTTACATCGGCAAGCACTGCTGCCGCCTTTGCTAATATTCCATCGGATCCGGCCGTTTCCTCTGAATCATATTCCATGCTGTCAATCATATCTTGCCAACAATCATCAGTCTCTTCCTCACTCCAATCGACCCCTCGTTTCATGCCAGTCTCTTTCATGACATCGGGTAAGGAAGCATTGACAAATTTCCGGCGTATTTTCAGCAGGGTGTATCGGTTGAGTAAACCATGATTCAGCGGGGTCTCCATCTTGTCTCCATAACATTCCACGTGATCCCATAGCGTTTTGAACTCCTCGAAGCCGAGCAGTTTCTCTGTCTGTTCATGCTCTAACTCATACTTCCTTTCAAGACGTTCCATGATTCGTTCGACGGAACCTCGACGCAGGGTATCCAGCAGATCCTGACGGAATGCATCCAATTCCTTTTTCTTCATAGGCTGTTTTTTAGCCAGCTCTTTTTTCTTGAAGATCTCCAATTCCAATTCAGGTAATTCCTTTTCCGCGCCTTCTCCTATCCGTACGTTGCTCTCAATGGCATGGATGTCACGTCTGAATACATCTTCCGGGAAATCATCGGTCTTGAATTTTTGCCAGGCATCTTTGTAGGCGGCCACCTTTTCCTTTGCATGGTTCTGTGCTTCAACCAAGGCAGGAAGATACTCACAGACAAAGGCATCCAATTTCCGAATACGTCTTGCCGCACTCTCTTTCCCTTTGGATTGCAGCTTGTACTGTTTCTTGTTCATGCTCTTGTAATAGTCCGGAGTGAAAATCTTGGCTGTTCCTACTCCGGCTTCTATACACAGATAGCGTTTGGATTTGATACGCAGGGTACCATCGATGGGTTTCAAGAATACTTCCAGAATTGTCCGGACCAGAGAGAGGTCACACAAATACTCCTTGACTTTGCTTTTCAGAAGGTCTGTAGCTGTCTCCCCGGCGAACGATTTGAATTTCTGCCATTTGGTCTTTTCACTGGATTCTTTCTGTGTGATATTACTACCAGACTTGATATTGAGTTTGTTTCTGGCGATGATATCGACATTCTTCCCTTCAATCTTGATATCCCCGTTGGGAGCAATAATCTTTATGCCTGTAAAGGCACTGATATCCACCTGTCCTAACGGGCACTTGATTGAAATGGCCCGGTTCTCGGAAGACATGGTCACTGAATAGAATCCCATTTGGTCGGTCATTTGGATACCTCCGCTCAGCATTTTCGCCCCTTTTGTGTGCTTATCCAGGAAATCCTGTATGGGGGCTGCGGGTGGAACAAAGGTGATAAGCGTTTTCAATGCCGGAGGTAAAACATTTTTGACAAAGTTGGCTCCTGAAATGGCCTCTATGAAGGAGAGGGAGTGGCCACAATTGGAGGTGATGGATTTGATGCTGTGATTCCCCGTATAGATCAGGTCAAAGTCGGACGGAACGGTTTGGGGGGCATTCTGCTTGTTGTAGAGGGCACCGACCATGTAGGGATGTTCGATGTTCTCATTCTCGTAGTTGATAAGCACCTCGTCTTGCAGCGATGGGGTGAACAGGAAGCCGCTTCCTTCCGAGGCCATCGGGGAGGAGATGCGGATCCAAGGTGTCGCATCGTCTGGTTTGAAGTTCCCATTTTCATCTTGCGTGATCGCCTGCCACGGGTATTTCACCCGCACGCGGCCTAAACGCATCGGATCGTCATTGGCCACCACGTAGGCAGTCTGCGGTCCGCTTTGCCGGATACGGGCTTGATCGGCCGAGATGGGCCAGTAGATGCTTGGCTGATGGGAGTCCTGGTTCCCAGTGGAGATTCGTACCGGTACACCGTTGATTGTCAAAGATGATGTATAAGTGCTGTTTTCCCATTTGGCCTCCCCGGAAATTTCGGTTGTGATGTAGGCCTGGTTGTCCGTGTCTAACCGGAAAAAGGCACCGAGCAGGATGGACTGGAAGTCACCGTCGCATTCCACCTGCATCTGTGTCCGGCTCATCTGCTGTTCGGCCAACTCAATGCGGTGGAACATTTCCTTGCTCATCCCCACCAAATTACTGTAGGGGGCAAATTGATCCTGTTTGTTGTTATATTGTAGTAGCCGTCTCTGGTACTCCTCTTCCGATTCCTCTTTATTTTTCTCAGTCGTAAAATAGGTTTCGTTGAATTTGCTCGTTTCACTGCGGGTTTTCGATATGTGATGCCAGACCTCCAGCCCGTATGTGATACCCAGATATATAAACAATTTTGCTAACGAATCTGCATTCAGGTACTCACTCGCTTTTCGGATCAGGATGGGAAGCGCTTTGAGTGCAGAGTCACCTGCAAGCTGCAAGCCGGGAGTTGTAAATTTCGCCAATTGGAGCAAAGAGACATCTTCCTGTTTTTTCAAGGGTACATGTAGTTCCTCCGTACTGATTTCCGAGTTGTAGGGCATCTCCTGGTTGCTCTGAAAGATGTCATACGGATTCTGTAGGGCATTGGGGTGGGAGACACGGACATTGTCCATGCTCTGGAAACCGTTGTCCACCAAGGCATACGACATGTAATCTTTGATAGTGGTACAGCTGCTGGCTTTGTCGGGCAATCCCACATGCAGCACACCCTCTTCCAGGTAGAAATACTCCCCGTAGCGGTTGAGGATTCGCACTAAAAAGTCATAGAAGCTCTCGTTGTACTGTACGCTGTAGGGCAGGAGAAACTCCCCTTTGAATTGGGACTGGAAGTTTTTCAGGAGGGTTTCGTAAGTCGCTTTCAACGTAGGATCGGTGATCGTGTTGATGATGTCCTGCAACCGTTTCTCACACATTTCCGCAGTCAGGAAGTTCAGATCGGCCTGTACCTTTCGGGTCAGCCGGATGAATCGCCGGAAGGTCGCTTTCTGCTGGTAACGGTTCAGCATGGAGGGGATCATCTCCTCAACGAGCCGTTTCCCTGTAAAGGCGTTGCTGAACTGGTCCAGCGTCAAGAACTTGTCCGGACTGTAGGCGGTGAGACTCAGATCGACGGATGTCTTTTCACTATCCTTGATGACACGCGGTATGATTTGGAAAATGGAGTAATGCGTGGCAATGGGAATTGTCTCATTTTGAATGTCCTCCACATCCATGACCAGTCCGCGGAAATAGGAGGCCAATGTCTGTACCCACAGGGTAGTGGGGGATGAAGAACCGTTTTCTTGGAAGTCGCTGGCCGACAGACGGATCTCTACACAGCCGGGCTGATAGATCTTTTTGTGGTAGCGCAACGAAACGAATGAAACAGCACAGGTGATCCCCGGTGCCAGCCGAATCTCTTTTTTAGACTCGGAGGTCTTCAGAAAGTCAAGTGTAAACAATGGCTCCAACGGACAGTTCTCCGTCAGCGTGATTTTATCTTTCTCTGAATTAGTAGCGTATGTTTGTTGTTTGATTTCGGATTCCTCTGGAAGCCGAAAGAATTTGACTCGATAGATTGCCATGCTGTTTTTGTTTTAGGGTTATGTATTATTGGTTAGTATAAAGTGTCCGGTTCGACATCTTGCCGACATATTCGATGGATTCCACCAGGAGATCCACACGCATATACATCTGTTCCTTATCCTCGATCTCCTCCATCTGCGTTCCGAAGAACTCCTCGATGTCGATGACGTAGCCGGTCACCACCATCGCGTCGTCATAGTCGGACAGCAGTTGCAGCCCGTCGAACGTGGCGTTGAAGAGGAATGAAAAGGTATGCGTCTCATTGTCTTGCAGACGGCGGTAGAAATGTTTGCTCTCGTTGTTGGAGAGGGATTTCAAGGTGAAATGCAGGATGGAAGCCGTAGTCGGCCCATAGGGTTTGCCCTGCGAGTTGCGGCTTCTGCCACATCGGTAACTGAAATGCTGGACTGTCTGGCAACCCTTTTGCCGGATCGGCAAGCCCAGGGTCAGATCTTCCAGCGTCACGAGTGCTTTCAGATAATTGGATAGATTTTCAGCCATAATTCTCTTTATTTAAAGGTGACAAAAGGTACGGAATCGATGGTCAGCCGTGCAGCGACCAGCTCCATTTTGAGCATACGCCGGCGTGTCCCGTTGATATGATACTCTTCGGAGATGGCAAAACATTGTGCCTCTTCGAATGTCAATATCTTTTGCGGATTGAACTCCTGGGTGGATTGGCTGGACATGTCGAATATGATCCGGCCCGAATGGAAACTTTGGTGAATGTACCATTCATACAGTTTCAGGTTCTCTTTTCCGGGGACTATCACCGTTGCTTCGATCACACCGCAACGGGCATCACTGTCCGGAAGACGACCGTTGTGTTTCCGTGCAAAGCGGTAGGAGCATCCCGCGAGCTGGTATTCTTCATTGTAAAGTTCAGCACTGTTGTCTCCTATTTGCAGTTTTGCCAAAAGTGACATACGTGTATGGTATTATAAAGTTAATGAATAAAAACAGGATGAGAGCCAGTATGGGCTGATGGTCCGACTGGCTCTCTATGGTATAGGGTTATTTCCAGGGATTCTCGAAAGAAACCGGTCCGTTGCTCAAGATCTGGCAAACGATCTGCAACTCTTCGTAGTGCTGCTGACCATCTTCCCATTTCTCCACGTAATGAATGCAATAGCATCCTTTACCCTGCAACTCTTTCATGGTGGATCCATCGATGGTGTTGCAGAAGGTCACCTTCAGGTCACGCGGATCGTTGGGGGCCAACATCCATTGCAGCAACTGGTTGTTACCGTCGTTCATTGCTTTCACGCGGATTGTGATCTTTCCGCCGCGTGGAATACCTGACAACTGTCCTTCTCTGTCTGTTGCCTGGTCGAACTTGTAGTCGATCATCATTACCTCACGTGTCTCAAAGTCCTGTACGGATAATTGTACCGGTGTTATATTCTCTGCCATGATATGATTCTGTTTTTTTTTAATGGTGTGTAACTAATTGTCCTCGATTCTTGCTCGTCCGGTCTTTATCAAGCCCAGTCGTTTTCGAATGTGACAGATTCAAATTCAATCTTCTGACAAGTGATGACGATCTCTTCAAAGTGTCCTTTCTTGTCCTCCCAGTGTTCGTCGAAATTCACGCAATAGCCATTGGTGAATTTGATGGTCTTCATGACTTTACCTGTCTTGGTCTCCTGGAATGTAATAGTTCCGTTTTTCGGCAAGTTCCGTTCTACCATCCAAGCCAACAAATCGGGTGTACCGTCGTTCAATGCTTTTACACGGATCGTGATCTGTCCACCACGCGGAATACCAGCCATCTGGCCCTCTACGTCTGTTGCCTGATCAAATTCGTAAGTAACCATCATTACTTCGCGTTCCTTGTAACCGTCAATCTCTAATTTTACAGGTGTTTTTGCCATAATACTGCAAGTTTAGTTGTTTGTTAATTCTGAAGGGAACCTGCCGGAACGGGCCGGCAGGTTCCTGGACTGTTCTCTCTACTACGGATATTATTTCCAGGGATTCTCAAACGATACCGGACCGTTCTTCAGTTCCTGGCAAACGATCTGCAGCTCTTCGAAATGCTGTTCGCCGTCTTCCCATTTTTCCACGTAATGGATACAGTAGCAGCCTTTTCCCTCCAGCTCCTTCATGGTGGAGCCGTCGATGGTGTTGCAGAAGGTCACCTTCAGATCGCGCGGATCGTTGGGGGCCAACATCCATTGCAGCAACTGGTTGTTGCCGTCGTTCATTGCCTTGACACGAATCGTGATCCGGCCACCACGCGGAATACCGGAGATCTGACCTTCAATATCCGTTGCCTGTGAAAAGGAGTAATCGACTAAAATCACTTCACGTGTCTCAAAATCCTGTACCGATAATTGCACCGGTGTTACATTTTCTGCCATAATCTACTGTCTTTTTTTCGTTTCACATGTGAATACTCTCTTAAGCCCAGTCGTTTTCATACGCAACCGAACCGAACTCAATCTTCTGACAGGTGATCACGATCTCTTCGAAATGACCCTTCTTGTCTTCCCAGTGCTCCTCGAAATTCACGCAATAGCCATTGGTGAATTGGATTGTCTTCATTACTTTGCCTGTCTTGGTCTCCTGGAAGGTGATCGTACCGTTTTTGGGCAGGTTGCGTTCAACCATCCAAGCCAACAAATCAGGCGTTCCATCATTCAGCGCCTTTACGCGAATTGCGATTTTTCCGCCACGCGGAATACCGGCCATCTGGCCTTCAACGTCGGTTGCCTGGTCAAACTCGTATGTGACCATCATCACCTCACGTTCTTTGTAACCATCGATTTCAAGTTTTACG
Organism: Parabacteroides sp.; assembly: GCA_051870655.1. Lineage (GTDB taxonomy): Bacteria > Bacteroidota > Bacteroidia > Bacteroidales > Tannerellaceae > Parabacteroides. The sequence goes on from JBJECC010000204.1 coordinate 23,277, forward strand.
GGTGTTTTAGCCATAATTTTACTCTATTTAAATGATTCTATAATGTGGCATTATGCCATTTGTGCTTCTTTATCCTTCTTGTCGGCAGATACCTTGATGACAAAGTTCTTGGCTGAATAGAAGGGTGTCAGGCTGATGTCGCATGTGATGCGCTTGGTGACAGGATCCTGTGTCGGCTCCTTGATTTCATAGTTCTGGAACAGGTTGCCGTATCCCTTATAGTCATTCAAGAAGGCCTGGATCTTCGATTTCAGGTTCTTGGGTGAGTTATACGGATCCCAGTTCTCCAACGCCACTTCATGAACGTAGTTCATCAATACCTTCTTGACCCAGTCGAATACGCGGACAATCGGATACTCTTTCATGGCGGCGTTGTCACCGTTGTACAGCGTGGTGTTGTTGAATGCCATGACACGGCCCTCTGAATAGACCATCGGAATCACCTGGTTGTCCATCAAAGAGGCGATCTCTGATTTCAGCAGGTCCAGACGTACGCCTTTCACGCCGTCCAGCGTACCATATTTCTTACCACCGGCTCCCTGTGCCATGTTGGCGCTTTCGTCATACAGCTTACCGGCCAGGGCGGCTGACGGAGCGATGAAGAAGGCCGGGCTCTCTTTCTCGTCCTCTGAGAGCTTCTCGGATTCACGTCCGACAATCCAGTTGGAGGTCATGACAACATTCTGCAACTCCATGTCGCTGTCACGGTAGCTCTCCGTGTTGGCGAACAGGTCGTCGTAAGAGTATTCGTCTGCATGGTCTGTGATCAACATCACCTTATATTTGAAGGCGATCTTGGCCCACTGCAACAGGGTCACCTTGTCCTGGAAGACATTGCCCGGAACGACCAACAGACTGTAGCAGTCCTTCAGGCTCAGACGGTCGAAACCACCCCGGAGCAGGTTCTCTACCTCCTGGGCAAAGCCTGAATCGCTGTCTGCGATGTCATCTTTATATACATTAATAATACGCAGGTTCTTCACCTTGTCTGTGTTGGCTGTCTTGAAGAAAGAGTCCAACTCGCGGTAAGAGCGCTCCAGGTTCTGGGTAGCATAGAGGGCATCCGTGATACCCTGGCTCAACACCTTGGAGTACTTTTCCTCTTTCTGTTTGCAGGAATCGACAAACTCCGTAGCTGAAGCGTGTCCTTCATCCAGCACTTCCAGCCAACCCTTGATGTCGTTGATCAGATTGTCCCGTTTTTCCTTGAAACGCTTGTCTGACAGGAAGACTGCCTTGGCAGCCTTACGGGCGGGATTCAGATTGTCTGCATCCGGCAGGAAGCCACGGATGGCATTGAACCCACCGAATGAGGATAATAATTTCGTTACGTCAACAGCCTCCTGTTTTTTGGGGCGTGCTTCACCTGCTGATGCTGCCTGTCCGGCGGCTATATTGCTTTTCTGTAATTCTGCGTCTGCCATTTCTTTTTCTTGTTTTTACTGTTATTTACCGGCTTCCAATTCGGCCAACATAGCCTGTAACATTGCTTTCAGTTCATCGCGTGACTGACCCTCTTTCAGGATGTCGCGCAACTTGCGGTTCTGTTCGATGCTCTTGCGGATCTTGGCGTTTGTATCCATTTTCCGTTTAACACCTGACAAGAACTGGCTGTTCTCGACCAAGCGGCCCTTACCACCTTGTGCCTCGAAGTCGCGCAGTTCGTTGAAGTGCAGTTTCTCGTTTACGGAACCGCCCTCTTCGTCGATAAAGTCCACCTCTACACTCGGTTTGAAATGAGCGAAGGCATCATTGATGTTGCGGATGTCTTCCACAAATTCCGGGTTTCCCGGTTCTGCATCCGATGTGTATTGATCGATCATCAATGTCTTGTTGTTGTCAATCGGAGAGACTTTCGCATTAGACTCCTCATCCGGAGCCATTGAAATAAAATTCTCTTTCAAAGCCATATGATTCTAAATTTTGTTTGATATTGATTCTTTGTTTACTTCTTTGTTTCGAAGACAATCTGCCCCTCTTCTCCGACCTTTACCTCGACGGTATCGCCGGATTTGATCTGTCCTGAAATGATCAGCTTGGAAAGCGGATGGCGCAACTCCTTGCGGATGATGCCCAATACAGGACGTGCACCATATTGCGGGTTGTAGCCCTTCATGGCGATGGTACGTTTCACTTCGTCGCTCATCTCCAGGGTGATCTCCTGCTCTTCCAGCAGCTTGAGCAATCCTTTCAGATGGATCTCGAAGATGCGTGTCACGGTCTTTTCCGTAATCGGAGAGAAGGGGACGATCTCGGTCAGACGACCCAGGAACTCCGGACGGAAATAGTTTTGCATGATGTCCATCAGATCGTTGTTCTGCGGAATCTTGCCCTGGTTGAACGAATCGACAATGAACTGGCTGCCGATGTTGGAGGTGAACAGGATCAAGGCATTGGAGAAGTCACCCACACGTCCCAACCGGTCGTGCAGCTTGCCTTCGTCCAGAATCTGCAGGAAGAGGTCGAAGACAGATTTATGGGCCTTCTCGATCTCATCGAACAGTACGACAGAGTAGGGTTTCTGACGGATCTTGTTGACTAACAGACCTCCCTCTTCGTAACCTACATATCCCGGAGGCGCTCCGTAAAGCAAGGCGACAGAATGTTCCTCCTTGAATTCCGACATATCGAACCGGATCAAGGCAGATTCATCTTCAAACAGGAAGGCAGCCAAGGCTTTTGACAATTCCGTCTTACCGGTACCGGTCGGTCCCAGGAAGAAGAAGGAACCCATCGGCTGTCCCTTCTTGTTCAGGCCGGAACGGGATTCGAAGACGGCATCCAACACGATCTTGACAGCGTGGTCCTGTCCGACAACCCGTTTCTTCAACGTAGCCTCTGCGTTCACTAAGCGGTCACGCTCTTTGGACTGTACCTTGCCCAAAGGAATGCCGGTCTGTTTGGCGACGACGGCATACAGGTCCGCACTCTCCACAGAGGTGCGTTTCTCTTCTGCCAATCGGGCCAGCTGGTCCAGACTCTTTTCCAGGTAGGCAATCCGTTTGGTGGCCGTAGCGATCTTTCCGAAATCGGTGTCGGTGTCCAATTGTGCCAGCAGGATGCAGCTGGTCTTGTGGAGCATCTCGTAGTTCAGCCATTCCAGTTCCTTCATCAGCTCTTCCTCTTCGCGTTTCGGTTCGCCCGATTTCAGCTGTTCCAGCTCCTCCTTCATGTGTGCCAGATCACGGGCCGACATGTCGTTCATGGTCTTCAACAGCGCCATGGTATGGTCGATCAGGTCAAAGGCAGAATCAGGCAGCGCCTTTTCCGTCAGATACCGTTTGGCTAACCGGATGGCATCTACCATGACCGGTTCGGCAATGGAGAGTTGGTGGAAAGACTCGTAGGTGGGAAGGGCACCCTTCAGGATACGCAGACAAAGATCGGCGTTCGGCTCTTCTAAGGAGATCTTTTCCAGCTTGGTGACGAACTCCTTGTCTGTTTCAATATTCTTGGTATAGCCGTCGATGGAGGAGGTGCAGAGCAACAGGAGGTTTCCTTTGCCCAGCTCCTGTTTCAGCATGGTGGCCGCTCCATAGAGCGTACCCTGCTTGTCGAACAGCTTGTTGATGCTTTCGATCACTAAAATGGCATTTTCCTGTTCCCGGATTTCTGCCAACACCTTCTTGAAGCGGTCTTCCACCTCCCCTTTGTAGGAGGCATCCGCGCTCAGGGCGGCCAGATCGAGTTCATACAGCACGGCATTGTTCAAGAACGACGGAATCCGTCCGTTGGCCAGTTGGATGGCAAAGCCGTTGATCAGGGAGGTCTTTCCCACGCCGGATTCGCCGGTGATCAACAGATTGGATTTGGTCTTCCGTCCCAAAATCTCATAGATCGTGGAGATCTCGTTTTCGAAACCGATCACGGGAGCGATCTTGCCGGCTTGCACCTCTTCAATTTTATTGATGCAGTATTGATACAGAACCCCTTTCCCTGTTCCTGTCTTGGAAGCTGAGGTAGAGGTGGAGGTGACAGTGGAGCCTTCTGTCGAGTTGGACACTCCGACTTTTGCACAGATTTCAGATACATTTAACGGAAGTGTTTTCAACTGATCGAATGAGAAACCTACCCCCGGAGTCACCAACGAAGCCAGGATGCAGATCGGCTCGCAAGTGGACATCCCGAATTTCTCCTGATAAGCAGCTGCCTCCTCCATGACAGCCTCAGACTCGTCGGAATACTCCAGATCCCGCATCGGTCGGGTGGCACGAGGTGACAATTGCATTTGTACGTCTGCCCAGTCTTGCAAATAGAAATAGTCTTTGTCAAGATCTGATTCCAGTAAATGGACCAGTCCCATGTCTTTGTGGAGCACAGCTTTAAATAGATGCGACGGATAAATCGCATCGCTACAATATTCCTCTGCGAAAGAGTTAGCTATCCGCTTGATGTCACTATTCATGATACGAAGGTATTATAGATTTCTTAGTCGTTGTTCCCTTATCTCTTGTAAGATTCCTTGCAGGTCCTTGCTACTTATAGTTTTATGCATTGGTCAAAGTATCTGTACGAAATAGGAAACATTGCAAATGTAGTAAAATTCTCAAAAGTAAAACTCTATACTTGGGAAAAAATCCCTATTTTTACCCAGTGACAAATAAATTGATGTATGAATGTAGAAGGACTGTTGATTGGTGTGGCCACTTTTCTCATTATCGGGCTGTTTCACCCCGTCGTGGTGAAGGCCGAATATTATTGGGGAACGCGTTGCTGGTGGATTTTCCTGCTGTTGGGTATCGGAGGAGTGGTTGCCTCTTTGTGGATCACTTCTGTTTTTTGGGCGGCTCTCTGCGGGGTGTTTGCTTTCTCCTCGTTCTGGACCATCAAGGAGCTGTTCGAGCAGGAAGAGCGGGTCCGGAAGGGCTGGTTCCCGGCGAATCCCCGTCGCAAACAGGCACAAAAAAAGAGGAAATAAATTTATTTCCTCTTTCTTATGAGCGGAAGACGGGACTCAAACCCGCGACCCTCAGCTTGGAAGGCTAATGCTCTATCAACTGAGCTACTTCCGCAAGTAGTTATGGAAAAGAGTGGGCAGTGATGGATTCGAACCACCGAAGGCGTAAGCCAGCTGAGTTACAGTCAGCCCCATTTGGCCACTCTGGTAACTGCCCCTCTTGTTTTTGTTTTGCGGTGCAAAGGTAAGTATTAGTTTTTTTATTTGCAAGAAAAATCGATCATTTTTATTGCAGTGATGGCCGCTTCATCCCCTTTGTTGCCATATTTTCCACCGGCACGTGCCTCAGCCTGCTCCATGTTGTCCGTTGTCAACAGGCCGAAAATGAACGGGATGTCATACATCAGGTTCAATTCCGTGATGCCTTGTGTCACACCGGAACATACATAATCGAAGTGGGGTGTATCCCCTCTTACGACACAGCCCAACACGATCACGGCATCCACATCTTTCGAGTCTGCCATTTTCTTGGCGCCGAATGTCAGTTCGAAACTGCCCGGCACCCGTTGTACATGCAGGTTCTTCTGCTGTACACCATGCCGTTCCAACGTGTTACACGCACCTTCCAGCAGCTTTTCAGTAATGTTCTTGTTCCATTCAGCCACCACGATACCGATACTCATGTCGGAAGCGTCGGGTACACTATTGAAATCGTATTCGGATAAATTCTGGTATGCTGTTGCCATCTTATTTTGCTAATTCAGTTGCACGTGTGATGTATTTGTCGATGTCGGCAGCCTCCATGGAGTTGACATATTTCTCCTTGATCTGTGTGTAGGCTTTTGCTGCATCGGCATATTGCTTCAGGCTTTCGTAGGCGATGCCGGCTTTCTTCAGATAGACCGGGCTGATCACTTCGTTGTCAGCTTGCTTGGCTGCTTTCTCGAAATAGCTGATACCCTCCTTTACGTTACCCATGTTGACGTAGCAGTCACCGATCAGACCTGTAATGGCCGGAGAGACCATCTCGTCGCTGCCGCTGAATGATTTCAAGTGACCCAGCGCCTTTTCCGTGTCGCCCATCTTGAAGCAGCAGATACCTGCATAGGCTTTGGCCAGGTTACCGGCGTCCGTGCTTCCGTATTGGTCGATGATTGCTTCAAAGCCGACGTAGTCTGCTCCGTTACCGTTCAATGCCAATGCGAATGAGTCTCTGGCAAAGTATTGTTCACCTTGGAATAGGGCGGCATTGGCTTTCTTCTCGCGCGGGATGAGATAACCATGCTGGATGCCCAGAACTGCGCCAACAACAACCGTGACAGTGATGATGCTGTATAAGATCTTCTTCTTGTTTTCTTCGATGAACAGTTCCGCTCTGGATACTAATTCTTCTACTTCTGCGTCCAATTCTGTGCTGGTGTCCTTTTCTTTCGTAGCCATAATTTGTTTTATCGTTATTTATTAATTTATCTATCTGTCAATTGCCTTGGGCAATTCAGAGCGCAAAAGTAGTTTTTTTTGCGGATATAATCTATATTCCTAACTATATTTTTTATTTTTGTCCACTCAAT
>JBJECC010000205.1:0-6506 GCA_051870655.1 Parabacteroides sp.
AATATACGACTCCGGAACCTTTGGCTTCCGAATTGTATAGCTATACCTTTCTGGTGGATGGAGTAAAGACGACAGACCCGAACAATGTCTATTTGAATCGTGATGTGGCATCGGTAGCCAATATCTTTATTGTGCCGGGCGGTGCGGGTGATCTTTACAAGGTCAATGCCGTGCCTCACGGATCGGTGACCCGCCGTTGGTATGAGAGTCCGACATTGGGCAAGCAACGCCGAATGACGATTTACACACCGGCCGGTTATGAAACAAGCGGTAAGAAATATCCTGTCTTCTATCTGTTGCATGGTATGGGTGGCGATGAGGAGGCTTGGGTGACATTGGGCCGTACCATTCAGATTATGGACAACCTGATTGCACAGGGAAAGGCCAAGCCGATGATTGTGGTGATGACCAATGGAAATGTGGATCAGGAGGCAGCTCCTGGAGAGTCGAGCTTGGGTATGTACAAACCGGGATCCCAGCCTCTGCCGCGTACCATGGAGGGCTCCATGGAACAGAGTTTCCCGGATGTCGTGAAGTTCATCGAGTCCAACTATCGGGTAGAGAAGAAAAAGGCAAGCCGTGCCATTGCCGGTCTCTCCATGGGTGGATTCCACTCTTTGCATATCTCGAAGGAGTATCCCGATCTGTTTGATTACGTAGGGCTCTTCTCGGCGGCCATCTTACCCCGTGAGGAGAGTACGTCACCTATCTATCAGGATATGGATCGGAAGTTGAAGGTCCAGTTTGCAAAGAAACCGAAACTCTATTGGATTGCAATCGGAAACAGCGACTTCCTCTACAAACACAATGTGGATTATCGCAAGAGGCTGGATGCCGCCGGTTATACATATGAATATTACGAAAATGAAGGCGGGCATATCTGGCGCAACTGGCGTATCTATCTGAGTAAGTTTGCTCCGATGTTGTTCCGTTGATAAAAAACGTCCGTGCCATACTTCACAGTTTGACACGGACCCAACAAATAACAAACTCTACTTATATGAAAAAACAAATACTAATTCAATTGGATGCGGCAAATGTACGAAAATAAGTTGGTACCATCCTAATGAAATGGGTAAATCCTGTTACGCATGCATGATTAACAGTGGCGTATCGGTGTGGAACAACATTTTTCGTGCGATGCTCGGATTGAACAGACGGGCAAACAGATTGCGCCGGTAGGTGCTGACGGCAATCATGTCAATTTGCTTGTCACGTACAAATTTTTCTACTGCCAACAGCAAATCGCCGTCGTCCAATACGGTACAGTCTATATCAGCTTCCGGATATTGTTTCTTGAAATATTCACGTACCCCTGTCAACCGGATCTCATTCCATTCGTTACGGCTGGTAGAGATATTGAACAGATGGATGTGGAAAGAATATCCCTTGATCAACTCCATGAACTGGTCGAACAAGACTAAATCCCGCTGGCGGAAAGAGGTCGCAAAGGCTACATGCTTGGCCTTTGCCAAATCCTGGAAAGGTATATGTTCCGGAATGGCCAGTACCGGTACGCGGTTGATCTCTATCACTTCCCCTGTGACGCTGCCGATCAAGTCGGCATCTTTTTCATTCTTGCCGCGAGTGCCCATCACGATGAGTTGCGGATGGATCTCTTTGGTGTAGGTGAGGATCTCCTCTTCGGGCAATCCTTCTCGCAGACTGGTCTCAATCGGCACTCTCGGCCATACCCCGTTGTCCATCTGCTCCTGGATGTAGTCCGTCATCTGCTTCATCTCCATTTGGGCCTGTTTATAGAGATTCTCGACAGGATCGTTCTCGTTGACATGATAAACCCAGGTTTCACCAATCGGAATGGTGCTCGGAAAATAGGGAGAGAAGTAAGCGTGCATCAAATGGACAGGTGCGCCCACATGATGCGCATAATGGATGCCGATCTCGCATGCCTTGAAAGAATAGTCCGAAAAATCGACCGGAATCAATATGCCACGGCTCTTTTTTTCGGGAATTTCGTCTGCTGCCTCTTCCAACCATCTGCTTTTTTCGATGATACTCAAGGCGTGAGGCAGGTCACTTTCTTTGATTCTCACACGTACACCTGCGGATACGACCGGCTGGATCTGGTTGACATTATGGATATAGGTCTCGATGCCTTCCGTTTCCAGCAAGGTCTTGAGAATTTGAGCTTTCTCAAATGTGTGAATAGCTAATGTTACCAGTTTGTCTTCCATACTTCTAAGATTTATATATCTAAAACAAGAAAGTGTTCGGAAAAGTTTAGGATTCATGTTTTTTTATTTACATTCGTTGCCGAAATTAATTAAAACGATGAACGCATGAAAGGAATAGTGTTGGCTGGTGGTTCGGGAACCCGTTTGTATCCCATCACCAAGGGTGTCTCGAAGCAGTTATTGCCCATTTATGATAAACCGATGATCTATTATCCGATCTCTGTGTTGATGCTGGCTGGCATTCGGGAGATTCTGGTGATTTCTACGCCTCAGGACTTGCCTGGATTCCGCCGCCTGTTAGGGGATGGTTCGGACTACGGTGTCTGCTTTTCCTATGCCGAACAGCCTTCACCTGATGGATTGGCACAAGCTTTTCTGATCGGTCGGGAGTTTATAGGAGATGATTGTGCCTGTCTGGCGTTGGGCGATAACATCTTTTACGGACGAAGTTTTACGGCCATGTTGAAAGAGGCGGTACGTAATGCCGAGCAAGAGCAAAAAGCGACGGTCTTCGGTTATTGGGTGAACGATCCGGAGCGGTATGGCGTGGCTGAATTTGACAAAGAGGGGAATGTGTTGAGCATCGAGGAGAAGCCACAACATCCCAAGTCCAATTATGCTGTGGTAGGATTGTATTTCTATCCCAATCGGGTGGTGGACGTGGCGGCTACGATCCGTCCTTCTGCACGTGGAGAATTGGAAATCACCTCTGTCAACCAAACCTTTTTGGAGGATGGTGACTTGAAGGTGAAGCTGTTGGGACGTGGTTTTGCCTGGTTGGACACCGGGACGCACGACTCCCTGTCGGAGGCTTCGACATTTGTCGAGGTCATTGAGAAAAGACAGGGCTTGAAAATAGCTTGCCTCGAAGAAATCGCCTTCAAGTCTGGGTGGATTACGGCAGATAAGTTGCGTCAATTGGCAGTTCCGATGGTTAAGAACCAATATGGGCAATATCTGCTGAAATTGGCTGAACATTCCTAATAATTATATGTATAGGGACGGTTGAATTTAAATAATGGCAACGATAAATTCACTCATTTGACAAAACAAATGGAATGTTTTTTTTGTTCTAATGGAAAAAACCGTTAATTTTGCGGCTTATTAGGCATTAGGTATGAATTGTTTAATTTAAATGTTGATGAATATGAAGACAAAAGTTTTACTTTTAGCTTTATTGGCAGGTTTTTTCTTCTCTGTGTCAGCACAGGAATTTCAACCTCAGGTGGGCTTCAGTAACGAGGCTGGTTACAAGACAAACTTCAAGAAGAACCGTGCACAGGATAACTGGTTTATCTCTATTGCAGGTGGTGCCAGCATCCTGTTGGGCGACCAGAATCCCGAAGCAAGTCTGGGTAGCCGTTTGAACTTTGCGCCTCAGTTCTCTTTCGGTAAGTGGTTCAATCCCTATTTGGCATTCCGTGCCCAGTTGAACGGTGGTGTACTCCATGGTTTTGAATTTGCCGATAACAACACTTCTAATCCGATGTTGATGCAGCACAACAAATACATGGCTGCTCATGTAGATTTGTTGTGGGATGTGACTAATTTCTGGGCTCCCTATCGTGAATCCAGAGTATTCCGCCTGATTCCTTGGGTTGGTTTCGGTTATGCACAGCGTTTCAAGACAACGGAAGCTGTGGAACATGGACGTACAGAGTCTCCGTCATTGAACGGTGGTATCTTGATGGCATTCCGCGTAAGCAAGCGTGTGGATATCACATTGGAAGGTCAGGTTTCGTTGTTGAACGAACAGTTCAACCGTGTTAGCTACAGCCATCTGACCGATGGTATCGCTCAGTTGAGTGCCGGTTTGAACTTCAAGTTGGGTAAGACTGATTTCGAAGTACTGCAGCCGATGGATTACGATCTGTTGAACGACTTGAACAACCAGATCAACCGTCTGCGTGCTGAAAACGAAGAGTTGAGCAAACGTCCGGTTTCTTGTCCGGAATGTAAGGAGACTGTTACAGAGGTTGTCAACAACTATGTGGATAATGTCGTATTCTTCCGTCTGAACAGCTCTAAGATTGACAAGAACCAGCATATCAATATCTACAACACAGCTGAGTTCGTAAAGAAGAACAATGCTCCGATCAAGGTGATCGGTTATGCTGACAAGAAGACCGGTACAAGCACTTATAACTTCAGCCTGTCTGAGAAACGTGCAAGAGCCGTTGCGAAAGAGTTGATCGAGAAATATGGTGTTTCTTCAGACCAGATCACAATCGAATGGAGAGGTTCTGACGAACAGCCGTATGCTGAGAACAACTGGAACCGTGTGGTTATTATGAGTGCTACTAAGTAATTTCCACCCGATAGTATAAAAAAAGGCTGTACATCTTTGTGTACAGCCTTTTTTATTATTGAAAATAATCCTATTTTTGTGGGATTTTAAAGTAATAGCATGGAGACAAACAGAAATCATGGATATTTAATACAGTGGTTGATTGGAGTAGGAGATTTGTGTTTATTGAATTTCCTTTTTTTCGCGGTGTATTATCTGTTAGGTAGCTTTTATACGACAGCCATTACTCACAATATGCGTGAGATCCTGTTATTGCTCAATTTCTGTTATTTCTTTGCACTCTATTTTGTCCCGATGCAGCTCCACGTATCGGTCATTTTCATTGACAAGATCGTCCAGCGGGCTTTTCTGTTGGTCACGATCCTGTTCGTACTCTTTTCCACCTGTCTGATATTCCTGAATGTGGGAGATGTGCTGGCCACTTTCCTGTTGGTCTATTTTGTCTCTACCATCGTGATTTTCTCTTTATGGCGTGTCTTTGTGCGTGTCTGCCTGAAAATCTATCGGAAGAGCGGACACAATTTCAAGCGGGTCGTGATTGTCGGGGCCGGTAAAAACGGCATGGAGCTTTATCGTCTGATGAAGGATGATCTGGCCTATGGATTCAATGTGATGGGCTTCTTTGATGATAATCTGGCGCTCAAGCCGATTCTGCCCAATTACTTGGGGATGACCAATGAAGTGGAGGATTATGTGTTGGCTCATAATGTGGATGAGATTTATTGTACGTTGCCGGGTACCAACGATGAGAAGATCAAACGGATGTTGAACTTTGCGGAGAAACACATGGTACGCTTCTTCATCGTGCCGGAATTTTACCGGAATGTGAAGAAGAGTATGATCATGGAGATGATGGAATCAATCCCTTTGTTGACCGTACGTCGTGAGCCGTTGCAATCGACCTATAACCGTGTCTTGAAGCGTGCGTTTGATGTGGTATTTTCCTTGTGTATCCTGCTGACGCTGTTCCCGTTGTTGTATTTGATTCTGGGCACACTGATCAAGCTGAGTTCTCCGGGACCTATTCTGTTCCGCCAGAAGCGAACGGGACTGTATGGCCAGGACTTTGAATGTTATAAGTTCCGTACCATGCGGGTGAATGCGCAGGCCGATACATTGCAGGCGGTGAAGGATGACCCGCGCAAGACGAAGATCGGAGATTTCCTCCGTCATACGAACTTGGATGAGTTTCCCCAGTTTGTGAACGTATTGAAAGGAGATATGTCCGTAGTGGGGCCTCGTCCGCACATGCTGAAACATACAGAGCAGTATTCAGCTTTGATTGACAAATACATGGTGCGTCATTTGGTCAAGCCGGGTGTGACCGGCTGGGCCCAGGTGACCGGTTATCGGGGCGAGACCAAGACATTGGAGCAGATGGAGGGCCGCGTGAAGCGTGATGTGTGGTATATTGAGAACTGGTCATTCCTTCTGGATCTGAAAATCATTGTCGTGACCGTCTTGAATATGTTCAAAGGCGAGAAGAATGCCTATTAATCGGATAAAAAGTCGTATCTTTGCCCACCTATGGGAAGAATTGTCGCTATTGATTATGGACGTAAGCGCACCGGTTTGGCGGTGACAGATACGTTGCAGCTGATTGCGAACGGACTGGCAACAGTGCCGAGCGGTGAGTTGGTGGATTATCTGTCTGCTTACGTACAGCGTGAACCGGTAGAGCTGTTTGTTGTCGGACAGCCCAAGCAGATGAACAACGAACCGTCGGAGAATATGGCCTATGTACAGGCCTTTGTCAATCGGCTGAAACGTGTCATTCCGCAGGTTCCGGTGGTCTATTATGATGAGCGTTTTACCTCCGTCTTGGCTCACCGGGCCATGTTGGATGGCGGATTGAAGAAAAAGAAACGGCAGGAAAAGGCATTGGTCGATGAGATTAGCGCAGTCATCATCCTGCAGGGTTATTTGGAAAGTAAACAATATCAATTATAATTTATGATTTTACCTGTCTATTTATATGGCCAACCGGTTTTACGGAAAGAGGC
>JBJECC010000206.1:0-6451 GCA_051870655.1 Parabacteroides sp.
CACCGACAATCAGAATATCCGCCAGACTGCGTGCATAGTTAATCATCCGCAGATGATTATAGTGGAACATATCAAATGTGCCAGAAGTATATACGATCGTTTTATCCTTAAACATAACGTAAAATAAATTAAGCTGCAAACTTACAGAAAATTTTCCGATCAACCCAAGTTTTCCTCTTCGTCTTTCGTCAAATCCAGTTTTTCATTGTCTCCACCCTTGTCAAAATACTGCTTGCGCAACGGATGGGCATTGGCTTCCCGATAACGCAACCGGTTGCGATAGATATCCAATGCCGCATACAGCGCCTGACGGAACGAAACCTCCGAAGCCACATTCTTACCCGCTATGTCATAAGCCGTTCCGTGATCCGGTGAGGTGCGTACATAAGGCAGTCCGGCCGTATAGTTCACACCGTCGTCCATGGCCAGCGTCTTGAACGGAGCGAGTCCCTGATCGTGATACATGGCCAGAACTCCGTCAAAATGCTCATACATGCGCGAACCGAAGAATCCATCGGCCGGATAGGGTCCGAACACCATGATACCCTGTTTGTCAACCTCCTGCATAGCCGGTTTGATGATAGTCTCCTCCTCTGTGCCCAACAGACCGGCATCTCCGGCATGCGGATTCAGAGAGAGTACGGCAATGCGGGGACGTACAATGGCAAAATCCTGCTTCAAGGAATGGTTGAAGAGTTGCAGCTTGCTGACAATGTCCTCCTGCTTCAACGAAGCGGCCACCTGTGACAAAGGGATGTGTCCCGTCACCAGAGCCACACGCAACGTGTCGTTCATCAAGATCATCAATGCCTTGCTGCTGCCCCGTGTACCCAGTCTTTCTTCCAGATATTCCGTATGGCCGGGGAAATGGAACGTGTCGTTCTGGATCGTATGCTTGTTGATGGGTGCCGTGAGCAACACGTCGATAGCCCCCCGTTTCAGATCGTTGACGGCTGCCTCCAACGCCTGAAATGCAGCCTCACCGGCCACCGCTGTCGGGCGCGAAAGTTCTACCTTCACCTCGTCAGCCGTACAGTTGATCAGATTGACCCGATTCTGGCCGGCCTCTTCGGCTTGCGAAATGATGTTCAGGTTGATGGACGGCAAGTCAAGTGCCTTCCGGTGATAGGCCGCCACTTTCGACGAGCCGTAGATCACCGGCGTACAAAGTTCCGCCACCCGCGTATCGGCAAAGGTCTTCAAGATCACCTCATAACCGATACCGTTTATATCGCCGTGGGTAATACCCACCTTTATCAGTTGTTCTTCCATATTTAGTTAGCTGAATCAGATAATTTCTTTGAATTAAACTCCAGAGTGAACAGGGCCGCTTCGATACGACGGAGGAAATTGCGTTTGTCCGTCTCGGGCGCATACACAAACCCCTCCACCACAACCACCCGGTTGTTGGCTTCGTCTAACTGGGCATGACTGACAAACGGACCACCCATCATGTCACCCTCCATACGCCACAAACCCCGTACAACTCCACAATACTGACCGCCTACCGTAATCTCCTCATACTGGATCGGAGCCCGTTTCTCGGTCGTCATGAACGAACCGGGGAATGATCCGGGCAGATGTGCACGCAACACGGAATCGCGCTTGGCGACCAGATAATCCATCGTGAAGGTGTTCGGATCTGTATAGGGGAACGAATAGACCACCAGATCGGTGCGGCCTGTATTGGCATTGTTCGATGCCCAGAAAAAGTCTGTCGTATCTTTATAAAAGGTAATCCGGGCCGGTGCATAGAGACGAATGTCGAAATCCTTCTGCACATGCTCCATCACGACTGTACTGTATTCTTTCCGTAACTGGGCTTGGGCCCGCTTCATCTCGACCTGCGTGAAGAAGTCCGACAGGAAACGGGGATTCTGTTGCAGATAGGCGACACCCGCTGCCACATCCGGCGTAGAGAGACGAACCACCTGCTGGTTATTGGCCCAGGCATTCTCCTCCACAGCCATGGAGACCTTCGTGTAGGCCGTAGGATCCACCTTCACAATCAAAATGTTTCTTACCAGTTTCAGCAATCCGTTGAAATCCTTGGGCTGTACGTAGGTCACTCGCATCGAAGGTTCCGACTGGGGCAGACCGACCACCTCGGCTGTCAGATCGCCATGGACTGCATTCCCCAACTCACCGTCCCAAAGCGGTTTCTCCATCACCACAACCACCTCATAGGCCAATCCGGTCGCTTGGGTGACCACCGGACTTGACTCGCAGGCAACCAGTCCAAGCAGACAGATCACCACCGAAACCATCCAAGTTACTATTCTCATAAGCCAATATACATTATTTTATCGGGTACAAAAGTAATAAGAATTATACATCCTGCCTACTCACTGCTTTGTTCCTTTTGCCGTCGAAAGCATTCCGCAAGCCGCAAAAATATCCTCTCCCCGGGAAGCCCGGATCGTACAGGTGACACCTTTTTCCTGTAAAACAGCCTGAAAAGCCTCAATCCGTCCCATATCGGAAGTGGCCAAAGGCACATTCGGAATGGCATGGAAACGGATCAGATTGACCCGACACGGGATGCCCTTCAGAAGTGCAGCCAACGCCCGTGCATGACGTGGGGTGTCGTTCAAATCCTTGAAGACGATATACTCGAAGGAGACACGCCTCTGGTGCGTAAAGTCATATTGCCGGATCAGGTCCAGTACCCCTTGCAACGGATAGGCCTTCTGCACCGGCATCAGCGAAAGGCGTTCATCCGGGAAGGGAGAATGCAGACTGACCGCCAGATGGCAATCACTCTCGTCAAGGAACCGTTTCAATCCGCGCATCACACCCACGGTAGAGACCGTGATCCGCTTGGGACTCCAGGCATATCCGTAAGGAGCCGTCAGGATCTCCAGCACTTTGAAAAGCTGCTCCGTATTGTCGAGCGGCTCCCCCATTCCCATGAAGACGAGGTTGGTCAGTTCACGGTTCTCCGGCAACGACTGGATCTGATTCAGAATCTCATTGGCAGTCAGATTGGCGGAAAAGCCCTGCTTGCCAGTCATGCAGAACAGGCAATTCATCTTGCATCCCACTTGCGAAGAGACACACAGTGTAGCCCGATCCTCGGTCGGAATATAGACTGACTCCACGAAACCACCTCCACCGGCCTGATAGAGATATTTCACAGTGCCATCCACCGAACGCATCGCATCGACCGGTGCCGTTGCCCCCACCTCGTAGTGTTCATTCAGCCACGCCCGTTTGGCAGCAGCAATATTCGTCATTTCGTCAATGCTCGTTATCCGTTTCTGATAGAGCCAGTTGGCCAACTGCTTTGCTGCATATCCAGGCAATCCGGCAGCAGCTGCCACCTCTTTCAGCTCGTCTAACGTCATTCCTAACAAACGCTTTTTTTCTTCCATATCTCCTTTCGTTCTGTATTAGCCTACAAAAGTCGGAAAAAACTTTGGAATAACCGAAGACTTCTTTTACAAATGCACTGAACATCTCCTACCGTTCAGCCAAGGCCGAACGGTTATGGATATTTACTTCAAGTGTCCATGATGTTGACTTCTGGAACCGTTCAGCCTTGGTTGGACGAACGGAGAAGATATAGCTCCTGTTCTCAGTCGATATGATGAACTCGCTCTATTTGATAATTACTCAGTTGAGACTCTTCAGTGGAAATATATAACAGGAACTCATCGAACACCAAATAGACTTGCCCGTTCATACGCATAAGACCGACGGCATCATCCAGCTGGATACACTCGAATCCTTCATAGGCTGATTTGGGCACTTTATAGTACTCGCCTGCTGTTTCTGATGCGATAAACAGATGCGTCGTGGTAATCGCATACAGACTGTAGTGGAACTCATATTCAAGATGTCCGTATGGCTTGACGATCCGGCACTCCTGTTCCATCCACCGTCTGTATTGGGAGACGACAGCCTCATCCGTACAGCGAGACAGCGGAATGGAGTTTGGCCACTCTTGGGAGGGCAGGACACGTTGCAACAGCATTTCAACCGGATCGGCTGGCAACGGATCTGTCCGATACCACGTGTGATCGATGTCGCTATACGCAAGCCCTTGCATCCGATGTTCGATCGATAAGGGGTGGATCAGGTAGTAGATCAGGCCACCGTCCGTCCCCTCCATAATAAATAATGTATAACGAACCCCGGTCAGCCGGTTCTCGGCATCCTTGTGCCAATGGGTCATAAAATAGGTACCCTCTTCGGCAGCCGCCTCGATCTGCCAGAATTGTGTGTTCAACAACCGGCCTCCACATTCGTTCCAATAGCCGGCAATGTCCAATTGGACCCGTTGCGTTTTCAGATTGTCCGCTATATCGTAGAGATTGGTCTGGGTGGTATTATAGGCCGTGTAGGCATGCAGGATGAGAGAGAGGTGGAACAGCAGCATCAGCCGGGTCTTTCGGGGTTCTTGACGCGCCTTGGCAATGGCAGGAAGCCACGTGAACAGCTTGCCCTTATTTGTAAACTGGTCCAACAACTGCATCACCTGTTCATACTGACGGTCTATGTTCGTGACATCCCCTCCCTTCGAATCATATCCGGGGAGAACCTTCAATAAGAAAAGAATCAGGAAAGGCACATGGATCTGTTGCTCACGGATTTCTTCGTAGATAGCTGTATTTCGGGTACAGAGAGGCTCCTGTCCGGCTGTAGGGTAACAGTAGATCAGCAGGTCCAGTGCAACCTGTCGGGGATTCTTGCGACGGTACAACTTGTCGCGATAAAAAATCCAGGCGCGTTGGTAGTGGAACATCACCTGATCCAGCTGGAAAAATCCGTCTGTCATCAATTCCACCTCCACCTTCAGATCACGATAGGCAGAGCGTAACTTCTGCAACGTCGGGAAGCTTCGCTTGATGCCATTGCTATGAATCGCATGGTTACTGAGCATCTCCTCCAGTTCCTCCAACGTATTGAAAATAAAACGTGTATTGGCTATGGTGGTCAGCCACTCTTCATATTTCTGAGGTTCTTGTATCATGAGCATATCATTTACGGATGCAGAGTTACGCAATCCTGTGATAGCAACGAAAAAAAGATGGTTCTATTGTAACACAAAGCTTCACGATTGCCTGCATTTTGTATGACTATACGAAATGCGGACGCCTTGTGTATTGTCAATCTGAATTACATGCAATATACGTTGCTTGTTCGCGCCAAGATTCGCGCCATTCCGTATGGCTTGATCCTCATTCGCGCCAGGATTCGCGCCATTTTTAGGGAGATATAGTGTTACTGTATGACGATCAAAAAAAACTGCGGTTTCGCGTTAACAGGTAACACCTCCAATCTCTATTTCATGACAACATCATTGGATCAGAACAGATTTGAGCACAAAAAAGAATTTATGTAAAGCTTCTCATAAATTCTTCCGGAAGAGTAAAATTGTATGTATTCAATTGTGCAGCCACTGGTTGCGTAATTGGCCTTGATGGTTCGTTGAATTGCGCAACCGCTGGTTGCGTAATTGATGGAACGATGCCTTTTACCATCGTCAGCTCCTGGTTATATTCATTGAAGAACTGCATCATGCATTGCATATTACGTACGGAGAAGCCTTTTATTTCAGAATAGTCGTTCTTCAAATCCACCGCCAACCGCTGTAAAGTCTTCTTGCCCCAACCGTCGGCTTCCTGACTTTGTTGCAGCATTCCGCCAATGTCCCAATACATCCGCAACATCTCTTCATTAGCTGCATAAACCGCACGCTGTTGTGCAAGCAGCACTCTCTGCTTGATCTGACGGAGTAATTTTGCATAACCACGGAAGCTATCTGATAATATATCATTTACTTGAACACTCATATTCTTTTTTCTATTTGATTACAAAGGTACATTTTTAATCTGACGAGGCATTAAGAAGCTTTTTACATTTCACTGAAAAAAACACCTCTCCAATCTCTATTTCATGACAACATCATTGGATCAGAACAGATTTAAGCACAAAAAAGATTGTCTGCATTTTGTATTCCCATACATTTTGCAGACATTTTGCATATTCGTGAATCTCAATTTAAGGGGAATATGTGCGTGAATGAAACGATATGCGCATATTTGTCATAAGATTCAAAGAAAATGAATCCTCTAAAATTTGTTTAGACACAGCTTTTCGTTATATTTGCACTTGTCCGAAGAGCCAAGCGAGGTTCAGCTCGGACGATGTACTGAAAAGCGAAAAAGCGTTACGATATTATTCCTTGCTTCTAAAATCGCCAAATTTTACAACACGGGAATAATAGACAACAATGCTTACGCTCTGCTGTATATCCTTTTATCAAGTAGAAAGGTTATATCAGTATAGAGCGTGGGCTGTTGTTTAATCCTCCGTGTTGTGGGTGTTTGGCGATACCAAGAAGCGGGAGAATTGACAACAGTTCCCACGCTTTTTTATTGTTATCAACTTTAACAATAGTTCGTTAAAAAAATAGCCAAGCCTAAGCGGCTCTGGCAGTAAATAA
>JBJECC010000207.1:0-6284 GCA_051870655.1 Parabacteroides sp.
CAAGGATGCGGACATCATGTGGATGTATATACCGTTCCGAGGGCCGGTGTATCTAAATGGACTGATGTGACATATCATACAGCGTATCGTCTGCCTGCCAATCCAATTTTAAAGAAGTGCACGGTGGTTCTGAATCTTTTTGTGACTCTGTTCAATCTGCTGCATATACGAAGACGTGTGGTCCAAGGAACGGATCTGCTATTTTTCTGTTGTCTGGATGATTACATGAATGAGTTGATGCCGAAATGGTTGTTTTCCGTTTGCATGCCATACCCTTTCACGGGACTCTTCCTTTCCCCTCGGAAAGCAGGACGTTATTTTCATTTGGATCAACGGAATGTATTGTCTGTCCCCTCCTGCAAAGCTGTAGGGGTATTGGATGAGTTTTGTCATCCTCACATGCGTCCCTACCAGCCGAATTTGGTCATGTTTCCTGATTTTGCAGATGAAGCGATACCTAATGAACACTATACTTGGGCTGTAGAGATTCTGAAAAAGGCACGAGGCAGAACTGTCATTTCCCTTTT
The DNA here is from genome assembly GCA_051870655.1 of Parabacteroides sp. GTDB lineage: Bacteria > Bacteroidota > Bacteroidia > Bacteroidales > Tannerellaceae > Parabacteroides. Next base: position 528 of record JBJECC010000207.1, read on the forward strand.
AGGGGCAATCAATCCACGGAAAGGTGTACGGACATTTGTGGAAACTGCCAGACAAATGGACGATCGTGCCTATTTTTTTGTCATGGCAGGAAAGGCTTTCTTGACACAAGCGGAATACCAGTATGTCCATGAGAACTTTGCTAATCGGGAGAATTGTCTCTTTTGGGATCAGAGAATCCCCACAGAAGCTGATTTCAATCGGTTGGTAGAGGTGAGTGATGTGATTTTTGCTGCCTACGTCAACTTTTCTCAGAGCAGTAATATGTTTGCTAAAGCCTCCCTTTTCCGGAAACCGGTGATTGTCAGCAAAGGATATTATATGGAAGAGATCGTACAGCATTATCAGATTGGAAGGGTGATCGGGCAGGATTCTGTCACAGATTGCATGGAGGCAATCCGTTATTTAGAAAGACATGCTATCGAACCATCGCATTATGAGACCTATCTTTCCCATCATTCACGTACTCGCCTGTCAGACTGTTTTCAAACATTGTTGTCCTATTATCAATCATAATTGTATGAAACAGAAAGCTATTATATTTCATCCGGCTCTTGCTCCTTATCGGATTGATTTTTTCAATTCCTTGAACGACCTCTATGAAGCGGAATTCTATTTTGAGTTTGGGAATGCGCTGGAACAGTCTTTTAAGCAACAGGAGTTGACGGAGCGTCTGCATTTTGTTCCCCGTTATTTGAAGAAGGGAATGTTGGGCATCAAGAATCTGCGGCTGCAGATTCTCTCCATTCTTCGAAGGAAGCGGCCGGATGTGGTCATTTGCAGTGAATATAATCTTTCCACACTGCTGATATTGCTCTATAAATACCTTTTCCAATCCTCTTTGCGTGTGTACTGTATCTGTGATGACAGTTGCGGAACGGCTCTCAGCGAAGGGTTTGTCAAAAAAAGTTCCCGCCAATTGTTTGTCCGTTTGTTGGATGGAATCATCTTGACAAACTTGGCCATTTTGGACTGGTACCGAACCCATATCAAAGGACATACCCGGTTGTTGTATTTTCCCATTATTCAGGAAGATACACAGTTCCGAACTTTGTTGTCCTCTTCCTTGCCTATTGCCCAAGCCCTTTCTGCTCAATTGGATTTGCAGGGGAAACAGGTTCTGTTGTTTGTGGGAAGGCTGATCGACATCAAGAATCTGCATTTTTTGCTGAAGGCTTTTCGTCAGATACACATCTCTTTCCCGAAGTCCGTCTTGCTGTTTGTAGGAGAGGGGAACGAAGGAGCGGCTTTGAAAGCGGAAACCGACGCATGGGGATTGACTCCCTATATACATTTTGTGGGAAAACATGAAGGGGCGGAATTGTTGGCATATTACAATCTGGGGCAAGTATTTATTCTGCCCAGCTATTTCGAGAGGTTTGGAGCTGTGGTCAACGAGGCGTTACTGGCCGGTTGTTATACACTCTGTTCATCGGCAGCAGGAGCAGCCTGTTTGATTCAAGCGGGTGAAAACGGAGAGCTGTTCGATCCTCACTGTGTGGAAGATTTGGTCGGGAAGTTGCAAATTGCTCTCTCCAAAACGGAGCCTCTACAGGCTGTGAGCTGTAAGCCCAATCAAATGAAGAATACATATGACTTCTATTTTCAGAATCTAGTACAATCATTATGAATAAACTCCGAGAGATTACAGTATTTAGTCCGGGAGATTCATCTTCTCTGACTTGTTGGTCTAATGTCCCTTATCTCTTTACGAAAGCATTAGAACAAAGAGGAATTCGCATCAATCGGGTCAATATCTATTCAAATAAGTATCTTAGGAAAACCATTTGGAAATATATCATCGAGCCTATTGTGAAGGCTGTTTTGAAAGAACATGCCTTTACTTTTGAACAGACCCGGTTAAATCGTTTCTTGACGGAAATGAAAATTAAAGTGGCCCGTTTGAAATATACACAGAGTGACTTGGATTTATTTATTGGTTATGATTATCCACTCAATAAGAACGGTCGTACATGTGTCTTGTTTTGTGATTGGACTTTTGAATATTTGGTGACTCAAAGAAGGGGCACTATTCCTTGTCATTGGGAACGTAAGGAAATAGAACGACAGACTCAAGTAATAGAACAGGCTGATTGTGTCATCTCTTTATTTCCGGATGTCGCCCAATATATGCATACGAAATACATGAATCGGCAAATTTGCTATTTAGGACAGAATGTGATCAATAATGCGGATGAAGATGGGTTGGTGGAAAAGGACTTACTGCAGGATAAGGCCGAATCGATGGCTTTGGTCTTCATAGGTCGCGAGCCCTATTTGCCCGGAGCCAAATTGTTGATTGATAGTTTCCAAAAACTAAAAGAGCGATATCCACAATTGGAATTACACATCATCGGTCTTACTTCCCGGCAATTTGATTTTCTACCTAAGGACGTATATTGTTATGGCTATTTGAATAAATCTGATCTTGCACAAAGACGGATGTATTACAGCATACTGAGAAAAGCGAGAGTTTGCATTAATCCGACACCGTTGTGGGCCGGTTACTCTTCTATGGTTGAAGCTATGTATTTTTATACTCCGGTCATTACAAGTATGTATCAGAGTTTTGTCGATACATTCGGAAAAGAATTAGAGTTCGGTTACTATTTGCAGGAAAATAGGATTGATGAAATCTCGGAAAAGATTCGTCTGTTACTTGATTGCAATGGGGAGTTTTATCGGACGAAGGCCAAATCTGCTCATGATGCGGTGAAAGAATTTACTTGGGATTCTTTTGCCGATAAATTTTTAACAAAGATGAATCAGATTGTTGACAATAAAACGTTACAAAAATGAATCCGATCAAGAAAGTCTCTATTGCCATGTGTACCTATAATGGCGAAAAATATATCTGCGAACAGTTGGATTCGATTATCCAGCAGAGTTATCCCATTTATGAACTGATTGTTCAGGATGACAATTCAAAAGATGGTACATTCCGGATTTTACAGGAATATGCCCGACGTTACCCGTTTGTCCATGTGTATCAGAATGTACCGGCTTTGGGAATTAATGCCAATTTCCTTTCGTGCGTCCAACGGGCCACAGGTGATTTCATTGCCATCGCGGATCAGGATGATATTTGGGAGAGGCAGAAGATCGAATGGCAAATGGAATCGATCGGGGATTGCTGGTTGTCCAGCGGATTTTCCAAACCCTTTTCGGAGGGAGGAATCCCGATCCAATTTGATGATAGGGTACCCAATTGCTCCTTGGAAAGAGGAATCTATTTGAATTGCCTTCCCGGACACACCCAGTTGTTCCGGAAAGAGTTCCTTTTGAAAATACCGGACTTGCAAAAAGGGTTGGATTGCTTCATGTACGATCATCTGTTTATGATCACGGCGGCTGTCTATGATAAGATTCACTTTTGTGATCGAGTCTTGGTCCACCAACGGCGACATCTGTCAGCCGCTACCTATGGCAAACCGTTGAATAATCAACGAAGTGTGCAGAATATGATCCAGGTCTTGAAGCGTACATTCGGACAGTATTGGGTGGTGCGGCCCAAAATGCAACTCTATTTTGCCAAGGTCTATGAGTTCCTTTCAGATTTTCCGGATAAGGGAACTTGCAAGCGGGCTGCTCAACAGATGGCCTATTTGCAATCAAGGCATTCCATAGGCGCATTTATCCGTCTGATGTGGCTTTGTGTAGAGCAAAGAGACCGGATCTTTTTTGTACCTGAAAAGAAACCGCTCATGGCTATTTTGCGTGCTTTGCTCTTCCCGATTACTTGTGGCGACTATTTCCGTTGGATGGCTCAAGATAAACTTGGGAAGGTTTAAGAATGTTGGAACAATTCCCTTCACGACTTAAGACCGATCTCTTCCATCCGAACGAGTTCCCAACCGCAGAATTGGAGAATGATTTTATGGAGCTGTGTGCCTTGGCGCAGGGCTTCCACACGGGGAGCCTTGGCATAGCCCTCTATCTGACGGACCGCTTCCTCCCACTGGGCTGCGGATTTCTCTTCAAAATCATGCTTGGGAAGATACTTCAATTCCAGAATATAACTGTGCCGGGTCGGATAGTGCGTCAGATTGGGCAGCAGGAAGAAGTCGCAGAATCCATGGTTCAACTCCAGCTCCGGAGCCACTAAGTAATAGTCATTCAGACTCAGATAGGCCAGGAAAAAGCCCTGGATGTTCCGTTCTCCCTCAATGGAGTCCCTGACAGATGACAGACGTGTATAGGCATCTGCAATATACTGGATTGCCTCCCGCCATGCACCGTCGAAGGCCAGTTTTGTAAACAGGGTTTTTATCTCGGAGTTATCGGCCTCATCTGCCAACTGGTAGTTCTCCAACAAATACTGGTAATACTGTTTACGGACATTGTTGTTCGGAATTCCCAAAATCAGTTGTGAACCGTATGCCCCCTTGATGGTCAGCATCCCGTAGTAGAAAAGCAGGCTGGGAAAAATACCGGGTTTCGTCAGTTCTTTGGCTGGGAAAGTTGTCTGCAGATCCGTCAGGAGCTCACCCTCTTCAGCTATTTTCATCAGTACTCCCTTACGGTCTCCATCCAGCTTGTCAAGCTGTAACAGCCTTTTCAGCTTGCTGTAGTCCGTCTTGGTATTCGGATCCAACATATCTTCAGGAGCACAACCCTCTTCGATATAATTCCTTAAATAATAAATGACCATATCGCTGTTGAATACCCTCACGTCACTCTTCAGGCAGGCTTTTGCAAAGCAGTAGTTGTCATACCAGGGTTTCATCTCTTCGATCATCGCCTCTATGTCACAGTCTGCCGGGAGCATACCTGTTTTCTTGTAGTACGTGAACATTTCGCGTACATCTTCCGTGCTGAATCCCAACATCTTGTCGAATTTGGCTTTTGTGGAGATATGCCAGCCGATATTGAAACCGCTGGTCAGGTCGTCCAATGTGACGGGACTGACCCCGGTGATGAAGATACGTTCGAACATGCCCTTGAACAGCTTGAAGGTATCCCGATAGAAACCGTCGGCATGCGTGATTGCCCGGTACACATCCTCCCCCTGCTCGTTCAACACGATGTTGGTGAAGTTGTCATACTCGTCGATGATGAGATAGAGCGGAATCCGAAGACGGGAAGCAATATTATGGATTTTATTCAGCTTGTGAACAGCCTGATCTGCCTGCAAGATCTCCTGGACATTTCTTTCCGGATAGTCATTACGATACTGATCAATAAACTCATCCAGCCTGCCACAACAATAGGCATTGAAATTCACTTCCAGTTTTTCCAAATCACTACCGGCGCGGGAGAAGTCCAGATAGAGAACCTGATAGCGGTTCTTCAACCGCGTAGGATGCTGGCCGATGTAGAGATCACCGAACAGCTCATCAAAGCGGTCTGCCATCGACTTGTCGTAGTAGGCCTGCATCATGCTGATGAACAGGCTTTTCCCGAACCGTCGCGGGCGAATGAAAAACAGATTACGGGGCTGCTCCTCCAAAAGAGGCAGATACATGGTCTTGTCCACATAATACAGATTACCCTCCCTGACAGACACAAAGTCCGACACACCATACGGTACTTGCTTGATCTCTTCCATTGCGTTTGTTATATTTATCTCCTGCATCGTTGGCGAAGGTAGTCATTTTCCGACAGATTAAAGAAAGAATGGCCTCATTTTTGCGACTATCCCTAAATACAGGATTCCATTTACGACTTAAGACCGATCTCTTCCATCCGAACGAGTTCCCAGCCACAGAATTGGAGAATGATTTTATGGAGCTGTGTGCCTTGGCGCAGGGCTTCCACAC
>JBJECC010000208.1:0-6226 GCA_051870655.1 Parabacteroides sp.
GGAAGCCTGTGCAATATCGTTCATGGTCGTATTCTCCACACCTGAGCGGGCAAATAATTGTCTTGCCACCTCAACCAATCTATCTCGTGTCTTTGATACTGTCATTACAATTGCACAATCTTATTCATTTTGTGCGCAAATTTATTGGAAAAATCCTTAACCACCAAAATGATTCCCCCTTTTTATCCTTTTCAACCCTATTTCTGCTCAATTCTGACCAAATATTCCCATCTTTGTCCGAAGAAAAATAAGAACCCTATATGAACGACTACAAATATTGCTATCCAATCTCCCATACAAACAAGAAAGGCCTGTCAGCCGGATGGCTGCTTTTTATATTGTGTTTCTTTGCCCCCAAGGGCTGGTGTCAGGAGCTCCGTAACCCGTTTGACTTTCCGATCCTTCTCAGTGGAAATTTCGGTGAACTGCGCAGCAATCATTTTCATTCCGGCATTGACTTCAAGACGCAAGGTGTGGAAGGAAAAGCGGTCCATGCCGTCCAGGAAGGATATGTATCACGCATCAGTGTCAGTCCGTGGGGATATGGGAACGCCCTCTATCTGACGCATCCCGACGGAACAACCACTGTCTATGGCCACCTGCAACGGTTCATACCGGCCATTGCCAGTTATGTCAAGGAACAACAGTATGCACAAGAGAGCTTTCGGGTCGATCTCTCTCTTTCCCCGGACCAGTTTCCGGTAGAACGGGGAGCCGTGATTGCCTACAGCGGCAACACGGGCAGTTCAGGCGGACCACATCTGCATTTTGAATGGCGTGACAGCGAGACGGATGAGCCCATGGACGCTTTGGAACCCTACTTGGACCGGATACAAGACACGCGTGCCCCCCGTGCCGAAGCAATCCGTGTCTATCCGCTTTCCGGTGAAGGGGTGGTCAATGGAAGTGGCCATGCCCAGAATTTTGCGGTGAAGAACGGAACACAAGGTACCGCTTCGCTCTCCGGAGTGATCCGGGCTTGGGGTAAGATCGGACTGGCCATCCGGGCCAATGACTACATGGACCAGACCACCAACGTATATGGAGTACGCAATATCCGACTCTCTGTAGATGGGGTGGTGGTTTTTGAAAGTGACCTGAACCGATTCGCCTTCGACGAGACCCGTTATCTCAACAGTTATACGGACTATGCCGAATGGATCAATCACCGCCACTTTTTCGTGAAGAGCTTTGTGGAACCGGGGAATCGGTTGCGTTTCATCGAAAGCCTGAATCGTGGTATCATCACCATCGATGAACCCCGCCGTTATGAAATAGCCTATACCCTGACGGACTTGGCCGGCAATCCCTACCGGTTGCGTTTCACCATCCAAGGAGAGGAACAACCCATTCCGGAAAGAGAAACGGAGGGCGAAGAGTTCCATTGGAACAGTGAGAACCGTTTCGGCGCCAAAGGGATCCGACTGACAGTGCCGAAAGGAGCGCTCTACAATGACCTGTCCTTCCATTATCATGCAAAGTCAGACAGCAGTGCGCTTTCTGACCGGCATTACCTGCATGATGAACCGGTTGCATTCCACCGGCCTGCACACCTCTCTCTCCGACTGGTCGAAGATACCTTGGAGGAAAAGTCACACTACGGCATTGTACGCCTCCGGAATGGCAAACCCACTTGGATCGGCGGACAATATCGCCAAGGCTGGATCGACACGGAGATCCGGGAAAGCGGCTGTTATCAAATTGCAAAAGACAGCGAAGCCCCCCGTATTACTCCGTTGGATATGGCCCAATGGAAGAAGAAACGGATGTTCCGATTCAGATTGACCGACAACCTGAGTGGCGTGGAGAATTATCGCGGAGAGATAGACGGAGCGTTCGTTCTCTTCGAGATGGACAACCGTTCGGTCATCACCTACCGATGGGATGCGGAACGCTTGGAATCAGGTCCCCACACCCTGAAACTCACCGTGTGGGACGCCGTTAAAAACGAGCAATGTTATGTTTATGAATTTTAATTTTCCTTTTAGCATAGATAATTCATAATTCTTTCTTATTTTTGCAGACATGGAATAATTATTATCGCATGGAAAACAACGAGTTATTAGAAATGGTAAGAAGTAAGGCACAAGGTTGGCTTACGGAAAGTTACGACGAGGAAACGCGTGCGCAGGTACAGGCCCTCTTAGACAGTGAAGATCCGACTGAATTGATCGAGTGTTTCTACAAAGACTTGGAATTCGGTACGGGCGGTTTGCGTGGCATCATGGGTGTCGGTTCAAATCGTATGAACATCTATACAGTCGGTGCTGCTACACAAGGTTTATCCAACTATCTGAAACAAGAATTCGCCGAACTGGATCAAATCAAAGTGGTAATCGGCCATGACTGCCGCAACAACAGCCGCAAATTTGCGGAAATCTCTGCTGACATCTTCTCGGCCAACGGAATCAAGGTATATCTGTTCGAAAGCCTGCGTCCGACTCCGGAAATGTCTTATGCCATCCGTAAATTAGGATGCCAGAGCGGTATCATCCTGACTGCTTCTCACAATCCGAAAGAATACAACGGATATAAAGCGTATTGGAATGACGGTGCTCAGATGATTGCTCCGCACGACAAGAACACGATCGCTGAGGTGAACAAGATTCGCAATGCCAGCGACATTCAGTTCAAAGGCAACAAGGAGTTGATCGAGATCATTGGTGAAGAGATTGATGCACAATACGTAGAGGATCTGACAAAGATCTCCTTGTCACCGGAAGCAATCGCCCGCCACAAAGACATGAAGATTGTCTATACTCCGATCCACGGAACAGGTGTGAAACTGGTGCCGAGAGCGTTGGCTGCCTATGGATTCACCAACATCATCCACGTTCCGGAACAGGATGTAGTCAGCGGTGACTTCCCGACTGTCATTTCTCCGAACCCCGAAGAGCCGGCTGCATTGGCAATGGCTGTAGAAAAGGCGAAAGAGACAGATGCAGAATTGGTGATGGCTTCTGACCCGGATGCTGACCGTGTAGGTGCGGCTGTCAAGAACGAGCAGGGCGAATGGGTATTGCTGAATGGAAACCAGACTGCCCTGATGTTTGTCTATTATCTGATCACCCGCTGGAAAGAGCTGGGTAAGATCCAAGGTAAGGAGTACATTGTGAAGACAATCGTAACTACTGAGACGATCAAGACAATTGCTGAACGGAACGGTGTAGAGATCTACGATGTGTACACAGGCTTCAAGTGGATTGCCAATGTCATGCGCATGAATGAGGGCAAGAAGAACTACATCGGTGGTGGTGAAGAGAGCTACGGATTCCTCTGCGAAGACTTCGTTCGTGACAAAGATGCCGTATCTGCTTGTGTCATCTTAGCTGAAATTGCTGCTTGGGCAAAGGACCAGGGCTTGTCACTCTACCAGTTGCTCCAGAAGATCTATGTAGAATATGGCTTCTCCAAAGAGAAGGGTATCTCTGTTGTGAAGAAGGGTAAGAGCGGTGCTGAAGAGATCGAAGCCATGATGAAGCAGTTCCGTCAGAACCCGTTGGAAGAGATTGCCGGATCCAAGGTAAGTCTGTTCCTCGACTACGCTACGTTGAAAGGTGTAGATTGCATTGCAGGTGAAACTATCAGCCTGGATATGCCGACTACTTCCAATGTACTGCAATACTTCACGGAAGATGGAACAAAGGTATCTATCCGTCCTTCAGGTACAGAGCCGAAGATCAAATTCTACTGCGAGGTACATTCTACCGTGAAAGATGCCAGTGAACTGCCGGCTGCTGAAGAGGCTGCCGCAGCCAAGATTGAAGCCATCAAGGCCTCTTTGGGCATCTAATCTTTTTTGAAAGACTATTACCAGTATCAAGCCGGGTCCACATCGTAATGCACGATCAGTTGCTTAAAGGTGGGCTCGGCTTGCATTGTTTGATAGATCTGTTCCAACAGGTCTCGCATCGGAGCAATGGCTGCTGCCGTTTCAATTTTAATCACAATCTGACGCAGATGAAGTGTCTGGACCCGTGTAATCGGGGGTGTGACAGGTCCCAACACCCGGGGGCCCAGTCGCTCACGCAATTTCTCGGCATAACGCATAGACAGCTGTTGCAACACCTCTTCATTCCGGCTCCGCAGATGGAGCACGATCAGCCGGTAATAGGGAGGATAATGGAACTGACTGCGTTCCGCCAATTGCCCGTCCACCATTTCCTGATAGGCAAAACGACAGACCCACTGAATCAGGGGATGTTCCGGTTGTGAAGTCTGCAAAATGACCTGTCCGGGTTTATCGCGTCGTCCGGCACGTCCGCTCACCTGTACCATCAATTGAAAAGCCCGCTCATGTGCCCGGAAATCGGGAAAGTTCATCAAGCTGTCCGCATTGAGAATACCGACCAAGGTGACATGATCAAAATCCAATCCTTTCGACAGCATTTGCGTACCGATCAGTATCTGTGTCTTGCCTCGTTCAAAATCCTGGATGATCCGTTCATAGGCAGAACGAGTCCGGGCCGAATCCATATCCAACCGTGCTACACGCACCTCCGGAAAGAGGGATTGGATCTCCTCCTCCACCTTTTCCGTACCGAATCCCATCATGCGGATCTCCTTCTCATGGCAGGAAGGACAGACAGGAGGCAGCCAGATCTTGTAGCCACAATAGTGGCACACCAATTCATTGCGATACTTATGATAGGTCAGACTCACGTCACAGTTGACGCAATGCGGCACCCAGCCACAACTCCGGCACTCCACGACAGGCGCGAACCCCCGACGGTTCTGGAAAAGAATCACCTGTTCACCCCGGGCCAACGTGGCACGGATCTTCTCGACCAACAAGGGAGAGAAAAGCGTCTCTTTCATGATCTTCTTCCGGCGAAGCTCCTTGATGTCCACCGGTATCATCTCCGGCAACCGATAGTCTCCATATCGAGTGGTCAGCCGGACCCACCCATACTTTCCGGTCCGTGCATTGTAATAGGAATCGATTGAAGGGGTAGCCGAGCCGAGCAGTGTCTTGCCTCCATGCATATTGGCCAAGACAATAGCTGCATTCCGAGCATGATAGCGGGGTGCCGGATCCTGCTGTTTGTAGCTGGTTTCATGCTCCTCATCGACAATGACAAGACCCAAATCATGGAATGGCAAAAATAGAGAGGAACGGACACCAAGCACTACCAAGGGTTCCTGACTGACAAGCAGCCGATTCCACACCTCCACCCGTTCATTGTCCGAAAATTTTGAATGATACACCAAGAGTCTGTCCCCGAAAACCCGTGCGATCCGTTCAGTGATCTGTGTAGTCAAGGCTATCTCAGGTAAAAGATAGAGAACTTGGCGACCCAATCGCAGCACCTCAGCGATCAGATGCATATAGATCTCCGTTTTCCCACTGGATGTAACCCCCTGCAACAGACAAACCTCTTTGGTCCGAAACTCCTGCAAGATATCCTCATACGCTTTCTGCTGGGGTTGCGAGAGAGGTACCAGCGGTTGCAGCTGACAGACAGACGCCTGAAGCCTTCCTATCTCCTTTTTATAACTACACAATATACCCCGTTTCACCAACGCTGTCAAGGTGGCGGCAGAGTCTTCACTCCTCTCCAACAATTCTTCTTGGGAGATCTCTTTTGCCAAGACCGGATTCAGAGCATGGGTCAAATCCAGATAATGTAATAAAAGATGCTCCTGCTTAGGGGCCTTTTTCAAAAGTTCAAAAGCCTGTTGGAGAGGTGACTCATCCTCTCCAACAGGCTTATAAGCATCTGATAAACGAATAAACGTCCGCATCTTCGGCACAAAACCGCGCTTGAGCTCTTCACTCACCTGCACAGCTCCCCGCTCCATCAAAGAGACTACCACCGGCACCACATTACGCAATCCGGTACGTTTGGCCAATTCCGATACGGTCAATTTCAATTGTCCGGCAAAGGCATCCAACACAGCCTGCTCTGCCGGTCGCAAGGGAGCTTCAGCCACAAAATCGGGCAAACAGCTGACAGCTGTCTCACTTTCCAATTTCAGACCGGCCGGTAAGGCGGCTTTATAGACATCTCCCAGCTTACAGAGGTAATAGGTGGAGATCCACTGCCAGAATCGCAACTGCGGACGCCGCACGACCGGTGCGGCATCGAGCAGTGCATAGATCTCTTTCAGTTCATAATCCCCTTCCGGCTGTCGTTCGTGTAGCTCCAACACAATCCCCGTGTAGTAGCGCTTCACCCCAAATGAGACGATCACACGACACCCCACAGACACCGACCGTTCCAAA
>JBJECC010000209.1:0-6204 GCA_051870655.1 Parabacteroides sp.
AAAAATTTGTACTTACCATAACTCAACTGTTTTTATTGATTACGGAAGCAAAGGTAAGGGCGATTCCACCTATGCGCACTCGCCCTCTCGCCCTTCAAAGGGCGAGTTTTTCTCGCCAATCCAATATCCCTTACATATTAATAACTTTATTTAATACGCTGCGGCGCGTAAATAGGACTTTCCTTCCATGTACAGGCATCTTTCTGAATCATTGACATGAGCGGACACATCGTCGGCAACGACGTGAAACAAACGGTCGTTTTGATGGGTTTTTCATAATAAATTTGAAGGCGGACAAGTGGGCCAGAAGCCTACTTGTCCGCCTCTTTTATTCTATACGAAATCCGAAAAAAGCAGGACTTTCATTTCGTGACTGTGACAGGATCTGATCATCGGAGAGCACCTGTCTGGAACAGGTGCTTTGTCTCCTTATTTATTGCAGTAAGGCAATGTGTAGGGATTCCGGTACTGGTACCAGTAGAGGCGATGGGCAGCGGCTTCCTGATCCCCATCAAAGCTCAATGTAGCCGGATTCCAACGAACCGGACGACCTAACTCACGGGCAATGTTCTGCAGACAGCACAGGGTGTTGGTGCTGCAACCCACTTCCACCGGAGCGATCGGGTTCTGACGGGAACGGACACAGTCGATGAAGTTCTGCATGTGCGGAGCACTGGTCTCATACGTGCCAGCCATGCCTCCCTTCTTCTCCTCTTTCTTCTCCTTTTTCTTCTTCTTGGCCTCTTCTGCCTCCCGCTGTTTACGTTCCTCTTCCTGTTTTCTCCACTGTTCAGGATTCAACGGACGCTGTCCCGCCAGTTCAGCAGGCACTTTGGAAGGATCCGAACAAGCCAAATAGCCGCGGGCCACTTCGATCCAGCCCTTATCACCGATAAACTTGATGCCCTGAGCCCCTTCGTTATCATCCAGATAGGGCTGTTCTGTCATCACGATGCCATTGGCATAGCGCATGGTGGCATATTTCGTTCCCTGATAGCCTTTCGGAATGAACTCTACCGGACCGGAACCGTCCATGCCAATCGCCGCCTGGGCAATGTCGAACATGTGTGCGCCCCAATCGGCCGTATAGCCATTTCCCGTCTCCTGATACCAACGCCAGGCTCCCCACAACTGCTCATTCACCTCGGGATCGAGCGAGATGGGCGGACAAAGATCAGGATGATAGTGCACCTTCGGATCATTCAACGGTCCCATCCACTGGTTGAAATTCAGATTGGCGGGCACCGGCATTTCCGGCAGATCCAACGGTTTGGGCGGTTCGCCTACACGCGCATAGATCTTCTCAATGTGTCCGATGGCTCCGGTCTGCACCAGTTCGATGGCCTTCTGGAACTCCTTGCTTGACCGCTGCTGGCTGCCCACCTGCAGCACGCGCTTGTTCTCGCGGACGGCACGCACCATGGCCAGTCCCTCCGTAATGGTGTAGGCCAACGGCTTCTGGCAATAGACATCTTTACCCGACTGACAGGAATGGATCGTGGCCAGTGCATGCCAGTGGTCCGGCGTCGCCACCTCGATCGCATCAATATCCTTCCGGCTCAGCATATCTTCATAGAACTCATATTGATCGCACCGTTCGTTCATGCCCTTTGCCTTCTGCCAGGCAGCCACACGACGGCGGAAACGCTCAGTCTTCATCGTATCGACATCGCAACAGGCAGCGACCTGCACACCGGGACAGGCAGCAAATCCGGCAAAGTCAGACAACGCCTGTTGTCCCAAGCCAATAAAGCCCAATACTACCCGATCGCTCGGAGCGATACGCACACCATTCACTGCCCAACTGGGCAAAATGGTCAAACCAGCCAGTCCCAAGGCGGACAGGCCCAAAAATTGACGGCGACTCATGCCGTCCGTTCTCTTTTCCTTCATGGTATATCTCAAATTAATGGATAATAACAGATTCCGATCTACTCTTCCAGCGTGAAACTCTTCTTGCCGATGTGGTTGCCGTCAGCAAAAATATCCACACGATAGGTGCCCGGGGAAAGGAACTCCTCAATGTTCCAATAGAGCGTGACAGCCACCTCTTCGCCCTCGTATTCAATCAGCTTCTTCATCGAATAGTTGATCTCTTTCCCTTCAAAGGTAAAGAGGTCGCCGCGGTTCTTGACCAGCACATCGTCGTCCGGCTTCAAGATACGGACATAGATGGTCTTCTCTCCCACCGGTGCCGTGATGTTTTTCGCGATCTTGAAGCTGACCACGAACTGCTCCATCCGCTTGATCCGCTTCTGTGCCTTGCCGCGTGCGTTGACGGGTGTCACCGTGATGCCTGTCGCATCCAGCCGGCTGGCCAACGTCACCCGCTCGGTCAGTTTCTCTTTTTCTTTCTTCAACGTAGCCGCCGTAGTAGAGGCCTGCTGATATTTCTTCACGACCTGTTTGTTCTCCTCCTTCAAGGCTTCATTGGCCCGGTTGAGCGAATCGATCTGCATCACATAGTTACGCATGATTTTCCGCAGCGTTGCCAACTCCTTCTTCAAACGGCTGATCTCACGGGCATTGGTTGCCTTGACTGTACGCAACTCCTCCAACAGACGCTGCACTTTGGCCTGTTCCGTGGACAAGAGCGCCACCAGCGAGTCGTTGCCGACACTGAACTTGTAGCCCTCGTATTGCAAGGAGAGTTCGTTGTACTCATCCTCCAACGACTGTTTCTCCAAATCAAACGACTCCACCAGATCCTTCATCTCCTGCTGCTGGTGGAAAATGTAATAACCGGCACCGCCGGCAATCAACACCAAGACGATGACAGCCACCACCAGCATCGACATCTTGTTGATCTCTTTCGCTTCTTTCTTTTCTTCCGTATCCATATTTTGTGTCGTTTTTATTCAAACATCTTGTCGATTCCGCCCACATCCGGCGTCGTCACCGTCTCTGTCGATTCCACCCGTCCCGCACAAGGATCTGCATACTGCTCCGGAATCTCGAAATCCTCATCAGCCGAGTAGCCCAATGTCTTGTCGGCAAGCACCTTCTGCATAAAGAGGCCGTAGATGGGCAATGCCATGCTGGCTCCCTGGCCTTCGGCAATACGGTCAAAGTGGATCGAACGATCCTCGCCGCCTACCCAACAGCCTGCCACCAGACTGGGCGTGAAGGCCATGAACCAACCGTCAGAGTTGTTCTGCGTCGTACCGGTCTTGCCTCCCATAGGAGCCCGGATACCGTAACGTCCCCGTACACGTCCTCCCGTACCGCCGTCTATCACGCTCCGCAACATGTGCAGCATCTTGCAGGCAGCCTCTTCCGGGAGCACTTCGCTCATCTGCGGAGCGAAGTTGGCAATGGTGTTGCCATACGAATCCTCAATACGGGTCACATAGAGCGGCTCCACATGAATGCCCCTGTTGGCAAACACCGTATAGGCTCCGACCATCTCGCCGACCGACACATCCGGCGTGCCGAGGCAGACAGAGATCACCGGGTCGATCTCATTCTTCAAGCCAAAGGAATGGAGCAGACGGACGAAAGTGTAGGGCGAGAGCTTGCTCATCAGATAGGCCGTCACCCAGTTGTCGGAATTCTGCAATCCCCACTGGATAGAGACCATCTCACCGATCCGCTTGGCACTGGCGTTACGCGGAGTCCAGAGACGGCCGTTCTCGTCGCGCAACTGCGGCTGCACATGCATCATCTCGTCGCAAGGGCTGAACCCTTCGATCATCGCCAACGAATAGAGGAAAGGCTTGATGGTAGAACCCACCTGACGGCGTCCACCGTTCACCATATCATATTGGAAATCATTATAATCAATACCGCCCACATAGGCTTTTACATGTCCGGTGCGCGGATCCATCGCCATGAAGGCAGAACGCAGGAAACTCTTGTGATAGCGAATCGAATCCCACGGAGACATCAGCGTGTCCACGGGACCATTCCAACTGAAGACACGCATCTCCACCGGCTTCTGGAACTCCGTACGGA
This sequence comes from Parabacteroides sp., assembly GCA_051870655.1. GTDB lineage: Bacteria > Bacteroidota > Bacteroidia > Bacteroidales > Tannerellaceae > Parabacteroides. The sequence continues at coordinate 3,955 of JBJECC010000209.1, forward strand.
TCTCCGCCTCCTTCAGCCCCTCTTTCTTCAGGGCGCGATAGCGGTCGGTCTGATGCATGGCACGCATCAGAATCGTATCGATCTGTCCGGCAGAGACATCTTTGGAGAAGGGAGCATAGCTACGCCCCTTTTTCTCCTTGAAGAAGGTCGGTTGCAGATCCTTGCTGATATGATCGCGCATAGACTCCTCGGCATATTGCTGCATCCGTGAGTCAATGGTCGTATAGATCTTCAAACCATCCGTATAGAGATTGTAATATTCACCGTCGGCCCGTTTGTTCTTGTTGCACCAGCCATACATCGGATTGGTCTCCCAAGCCAACGAATCTTCGCTGAATTTCTGTCCCTGCCAAGAGGCATAATCGCTCCGTTTCGGTTTCTTGGCCGTCAGCGTCAGGCGCAGGTATTCACGGAAATAGGGTGCCAGACCATCTTTGTGGTCCATGCGTGTGAAATGGATGGAAAGCGGCAGGGCCTTGAGCGAATCGCATTCGGCCTGCGTCAGATAGCCGGCCTTCGCCATCTGGTCGAGCACCGTGTTGCGGCGTCCCCGTGTCCGCTCGTTCTGGCGAACCGGATTGAAATAGGCGGGGTTCTTGCACATGCCGACCAGCGTGGCCGCCTCCTCGATCTTCAGCGTCTTGGGCGTACGGCCGAAATAAACCCGTGCGGCAGACTGGATGCCCACGGCATTGTAGAGGAAGTCAAACTTGTTGAGGTACATATTGATGATCTCCTCCTTGGTGTAGTTGCGCTCCAGCTGCACGGCAATCACCCATTCGATGGGTTTCTGGAAGAGACGTTCCATCACATTGTCCGCACTGGGAGAAAAGAGCTGCTTGGCCAGCTGCTGCGTGATTGTACTGCCGCCGCCACCGCTCTTCTGCATCAAAATGCCCCGCTTGACCACGGCACGCACCAGACCGGGAAAGTCGATACCGCTGTGTTGTGCAAAACGGATATCTTCCGTGGCAATCAAGGCCTTCACCAAATAGGGAGACAAGTCTTCGTAATTGACATAGATACGATTGTCGGTACTATGGGCATAACTGCCCAACGTCTTGCCATCAGCCGAGACGATTTGTGAAGCATACTTGTCAATCGGATTTTCCAGTTGTTCAACCGGTGGCATATAGCCGATAGAGCCATTGGCGATCGCCCAGAAAATTCCCACTGCACCAGCGACCACGCCTATATACAAGAGCCAAAAGAGGCCGATAAGTCCCTTAGTTATCTTTGAAGCCATGTTTAATTTATTTTGAAAACCGCTGTGGCGGCACCTATTCAGTGTGCAAAAATACAAAAATCCTGCTTTCCACATATACTTCCCTCCCCTTATCCATAATTCGGTAAAATAAAATATGTACTTTTGTCAGGGAGTCACGATTGTGATTTCCCCGGATATCATAAAGAATTCAGAAAAATGCAGAATCAAACTTTACAAACCCTTTGTACGCGACGCAGCGTCAAAAAATATACGGCAGAACCCGTTCCTGAAGCCTTGGTGGAAGCAATTGTCAAGGCCGGCACCTATGCTCCCAGTGGCATGAACCGTCAGTCTGCCACTATTCTGGCTGTCACGAATCCGGCCATGCGGGACCGGCTCAGCCGGATGAACCTGGAAGTAGTGTTGAACAAACAGCTGCAAACCAGCTCCGGACATGGAGATCCCTTCTACGGAGCCCCCGTCGTATTGGTGGTGCTTGCCAAGAAAGATTGTCCCACACGGGTCTATGACGGATCCATTGTCCTGGAGAATATGTTGATCGCAGCCCATAGCTTAGGATTGGGCGCATGCTGGATCCACCGGGCCAAAGAGATGTTTGAAACCGAAGAGGGGAAACGGCTATTGGCAGAATTGGGCTTCACTGACGAATATGAAGGCATCGGCCACTGCATTGTAGGCTATGCCGCTCCGGATGCCTTAAAACCCCAATCGCCCCGTAAAGCGGATTATGTAGTTTGGGTAAAATAGTGGATTGGAACAGATCAGAAAGGTTGTCGGGAGCAAAAGAGATAAATTTTATGTTAAATATTTGGCTGATTCAAAAAAACGTTCTACCTTTGCCGTCGCAATCGGAAAGATTGAGATCCACAACATCGCGGAGTGGAGCAGTGGTAGCTCGTTGGGCTCATAACCCAAAGGTCGTAAGTTCGAGTCTTACCTCCGCAACCAAACAAACACATTCCAAACTACATCGCGGAGTGGAGCAGTGGTAGCTCGTTGGGCTCATAACCCAAAGGTCGTAA
>JBJECC010000210.1:0-6132 GCA_051870655.1 Parabacteroides sp.
CTGGAAAGCGGTGAGAAAGTCAGTTTATACTCTCCCCGTTTTGAAGGAGAGGAATATACTGAATTCGAGAAATTCATTCTTGACTATAAGGATATCTATATAAGGGATCTTCAAATACTCATTAGACGTATTGATATAATAAAACGTCAAGGAGCAGAGGATAGGTATTTTCGATATGAAGGGACGAGGCATGATAGGGTGATGGCTTTACCTTCACATCTTGATTCTACCAATTTGCGACTATATTGTTTGAATATTGAAAGAAAGATTCTCATACTTGGTAATGGAGGTTTGAAACAAACCTCAACATACCAGGAAGATAGATGTCTTCACAAAGCTGTTCAAACCTTACAGAAAATAGATATTGAGATTAAACAAATGCAGAACAAACGATTGGTAATAATTAAAGGTACTAATCTGAATGGTCCGTTATCATTGACGATCACAATAGACGAAACAGAGGAGGATTTATCATGAAGACGAATAAGATTATGAATGAGATTCGTTTGAACACCCCACCTGAGGTGAGCAAACAGGTAGATCTTAGTGTTGCCATCGCAGATCGTATCTTTGCATTACTGGACAATCACGGGATGAAACAGCGTGATTTGGCAAAGGCCTTAGGTAAAACAGAAACAGAAGTGAGCCGTTGGTTAAGTGGAACGCATAATATCACCATTGCTACGATTGCTAAAATTGCCGTAGTCTTGGGCGATGACATTATCATGCCAACAGGACAAGGTTCTCATTACGTCATTCCGGAAGAAGATGGACATAAAGTTGCGGAAGAAGAGACTTTTTTATAATTGATGAATACAATTAAGTCCTTTTTTGACCAATGCACGTTTGATGAAGTGAAATAAGAATTTCTACACGAAAATATTTCCCTACATAAACAGACCTGATTTCAGAAGGATGGATTATCTTTGTCTTGCTTATCAACTGCTGTGAAGGGGGATTCTCCCAAGAAGGAGTAGGGCATAGGGCTGTCTTGATCGTTCAGCCAAGGCTGAACGGTGAAAGAATACTTTTGACAAGCGAGGAGGTGTTGACTTCTAAGACCGTTCAGCCTTGGCTGAACGAAAAGGGCAGGGAATAGCGACAATGGGAATAAATGTATTAATTCAGTCAGTATGGCAATTAACATTGAATGGCAAATCAAACCACCTCACCAAGGAGATACATCGGGCGAACCGAAGATGTATCCACGTATCATAGACAGTAAGGTGATCGACGCGAGACAGTTTGAAAAGAGAATCGCCAAACGGAAAGCTGTCTCTCTGGGAGTTGTAGAACTGGTCCTTGACGAAATGCGGGAAGTCTTGACAGACCTGTTGCGTGAGGGGGACACCGTCCACATTTCCGCGTTGGGATCCTTCAAGCTTTCGGTCGGTACGGATGCCGATATAACCCCCGATTCCTCACATCGTATGCAGTCAATCACCGTGCGGGGAATCAACTTCCAGCCCTGTGACGAATTGCTGGAGTCTATCGGCAAGCCGGATTTCCGTTGGAAGGCTCGCCAGGCAGCTCCTGTGGCAGCTACGGTCTCCCAGCTGTTGCCCCTGCTTAACGAACATTTTAAGGTACATGACCACATTACCCGTGTCGAGTTTGAACGGCTGTTCGGTCTGAAACGTACGACTGCCTATATCCGCTTGAAAGAGCTGGTTGAGATGGGGATCCTCCAGAAGGTCGGGAGCAACCGGACAGCCAGCTATAAGATTAAGAATGTATGATCCATGAATAATCCGATTGAAAATACTTCGCAGAGCCTTTTTCAGCGTCCCGTCTGGGTGGCGGTTTTTGCCTTGACAGCCGCCATTGTCTGGGGATGGGCCTATCCGTTGATTAAGTTAGGCTTTCAGGAGTTTGCCATTACACCCGATATGACCGGTGGCAAGATGCTTTTTGCCGGTATCCGTTTCACGATTTCCGGACTGATCATCCTGACTGTGGCCCGTTTTACACATCGCAGTTTCCGTCTTCGCCAGAGCGGTGATCTCGGGTTCCTGCTTCTCTACGCTTTGTTCAACACGACGTTCCACTACGCCTTTTTCTATTTCGGTTTGTCACACAGTGAAGGGGCACGTGCCGCCATTCTCAACACACTGAGTGTCTTTTCTGTGGTCATCTTGGCCTGCCTTTTCTTCAAAAGCGACCGGCTGACTTCCCGGAAGATCACGGGCTGTCTGCTCGGTTTCCTGGGCATATTGGCGCTGAATCTGGGAAATGGGACGGCCGGATCCCGATTCACCTGGTTAGGGGACGGAATGATTATCCTGAATGCACTCAGTTCAGCCATTGCCTCGCTGATGACCCGTGGACTCAGCCGACGGGTGGATGTCTTTGTGGGTACCGGATACAGTCTGGCTTTGGGAGGAATCCTGTTGGTGATCCCCAGTCTTTTTTTAGGCGGTGTATTGCCACAGATCACACCCTTGGGTCTGCTCTATCTGCTCTTGCTGATCGGTATTTCAACGACCGGATTCACGCTCTACAACAAACTGCTCAGCTGCAATCCGGTGGGAAAGATCGCCATTTACAACTCCTTGATTCCCATCATTGGAGCCGTCACCTCCTGTCTTTGTCTTGGCGAGACCTTCTATATCAACTATTTGATAGCAGGAGCCCTGGCCGCTTGGGGCATCTGTCTGATCAATAAGGGAAAAGGGTAAGCGGCCTATAGGGAAATTATCATCAAATCATTCATCGGATGTACGTCAGTTGTTTTCAAAAGAATAAGATCCTTACCCTGATCCTCCTTATCGGGTGGGCCATGACCCTTTCCGGAAAGGTGACGGAATTTTCTTTGCCGTTCAGAAAGATCTCGGCTGAGCATGGATTGCCGCACAATGAGGTGTCTGCCTTGTATAAAGATGTAGAGGGCTTTCTGTGGATCGGGACGAAAGAGGGCTTGTCGAGGTTTGATGGAAACCAACTGATTGACTATTCTTCCACGGTTGGAGATGATATTTGGTCCATTCAGGCATTGAACGATGATACCTTGCTTGTGGCTACGCTTTCCGGAATCAAATGGTTTGACAAGATAAGCCAGACAACAGGCCTTGTGGAAGAGGTTCCTCAAATCTGGTTTTCTTCGCTTTGTCGGATGGATTCCACTGCGATCCTGGCCGGTTCGGAACAGGGACTGTATCTGATCAGACAACATGAGGCGCATCGTATCCCCATTGACAATATGCTTGCCAGTTCCAATCAGATTACGGGGATTATTCCGGATGAAACGGGAGATGGGTTTTGGTTCTCGACAGCCGATGGATTGGGACATATCGATTCCCGACTGACTCCGACCATGTTTCGGAGGGTGTCTGAGGGAAATCGAGATAATTATTTTACCTGTCTGGCAGCAGCCAAGGGGGCCATCTATGTAGGTTCCTATCACAAAGGGGCATTTCGGTTTGATAAAGATACACAATCATTTACACCGATTGATACAGACCATGCCAATCTGATCATGCGCATGGATGCAGACTCGGATCATGTATATATCGGGACCAATGGGAGAGGGTTGATGATCCTTGATCTCAACAACGGGGAGATCAGCTGTGCAGTTCATAAAAACTCGAATCCGTTTTCCATCGCCTCCAATGTGGTCACTGCGCTGTTGAACGATGAGAGTGCCATTTATGTGGGGGCTCAGTTCGGTGGTATCAGTTATCATTCCAAGGTGGAGAGCCAATTCTCATTTTATAGGATACCTCACTTTTATTCGACAGCATACAATGCCCGTAGCCTTTATTTTTATCCAGATGGTGAAATGTTGTTGGGAACAAGGTCCGGTATTTTTCAATTGAGGGACAAACGTTTGATTCATGCCTTGGAGACATCTGATTTTGACGGTAACCTGCGGTCGGGAATCATCCTGTATATCGGAGATGCCTACGGGAAAGTGTTGGTTTGCAGTTATGGGGGAGGAGTCAGTGTCTATGATCGGACCACAGGCAGGCTTCATCCGTTCAATGAGCATGAAGAGTATGCACAATATGGACGTATTTTCCATTTCGTGACGGACAGGCAGGGGCATATTTGGTTCGCTTCCCACGAAGGGATCTATGAGACCGATGCAAAAGGCAATCTGTTGCGGCATATATCATCCGCCAATTCCACGATGAGAAATGATGCTGCCTATTGGTTGGCCTTTGACAGTGCTGATCGTCTGTGGATTGCTACCAAATTCGGATTGCGTCTTCTGGATCCCTCTACGGGGAAAATGGCAGGCCCGCTTTCCTCGATTCCTGCGGAAATGGATGTCCGCTATATTTATCGGGACAGTCACGATGACATGTGGATTTGCGGGAATCGGGGTGTCTATTGCATCAACGGAAAACTGGAGCTGGTGCGTATGTTTGACAACACGAATCTGCTTCCGGAGAATATTGTCACGTCTGTGATTGAGGTACCGAAGGATTTGATCCGTCTCTCGACATTACATCATATAGTGTATTATGATCTGAATACCGGTCAATCTGAAATATACCGCAGCAGTGATGGCATCGGACTGGCTGACTTCAATGGAACCGTAGCGGTGAGTCCCGATGCCCAAACAGTCTTTTGGACAAATGAGGGGGGACTCCTTTATACATCGTTGTCTGCATCTTCTGACAGATCCGAACAGGAATCGTATCCGCAAGTTACATCGGTTCAGGTAGGGGATCGGGTGATTCCGTTCTTTCCCAATCGCATGGAACAGATTCGGTTGACAGAAGGGGAATCGGTACACTTCAACTTGTCTCATTTGGATTTTCGCTTTCCTGAGAATGAGTGTTTCGAATATCAGCTTGCAGGAAAGGATGAAGCTTGGCAATTGCTTTCCGGACAATGTGAGCTGTTCTATCCTGCGTTGTCTCCAGGCAGGTACACGTTGAAAGTCCGGAATCCCGGTCAAGAGACCTGTATGGAAACGAGTATCATCGTCAAACGCCAATCGTGGAAAACCGTGTTATTTTGGGTGGGCATCCTGCTTGTGTTTTGGATGATCGTGGCTGTGATCTGCTGGATCAAGGCTTTGTATCGTCGGATTGCCGAGAGGACACAGTTGTTTTCTACTTTGCATAAGCATGCAAACAAACCGGTTGTAACTTCGGTGGCAGATGTGGCTGATGGAGGCCCATCGGTGAATCCATTGATGGGCAAGCTGCTTGCTCTGGTGGAAGACCAGCAGATTTATCTCGATCCGAAATTAAAGATCGGTCAGGTTGCCCAAATGCTCGATTGTAAAGAGAGCGAACTTTCGCGTTTCCTGAATGCTGAATTATCGACCAACTTTACATCTTTTATCAATACCTACAGAGTGAAAGCCATTAAAAAGGCGATGGCTGATGGAGATCTGAAACGATATACCGTGACGGCAATCGGTTTGCGGTGTGGTTACAACAGTAAGATGACCTTCTTCAGAGCTTTCAAGGCCATTGAGGGAAAAACGCCTTTGGAATACTGCAAAGAGATGGGATATACCATGAAAACAGAGGAGTAACATGTTTTATGTTACTCAAATTTTACACTGTAACAGTTTGATTATTAATTATCTGAACGAATAACTCGTTTGGATAAAAAATACAGTACCAATCCCTTTATAAAAAGTTTGTCGGCAGCTTGTACAGGGTGTAATTTTGTGTGGTAATCTTATTGTTTAAACCAAGTAATCACACCATGTTAAAATCAAGATTTATGTCAGCTGTGGTGTTGGCTGTCGGTATCTTTACAGCCCATGCACAAACCGGAAACAATCAATTGGACTTGCACAATGAAGATTTTGAAGTCTATACCCAGAAAAAGGGAGAGGATTGGAACCGTGTGGCTGTGTATCCGGTCAAGGTAGATTTTTCCTCACTCTCTAAATTGAGTTTGATCGCCCATGACAGGAACCACGAGCTTTTCCTACAGGTGACTGGACAACCCAGACCAAAGTTCTCGTTCAGAGGGGATGCACGGCTTGTGTATGTGAATGGACATCAGAAGCGTGTCACGAGGAACGGGGCACTGATTCAAGGTGTCAGTCTGGATGCGTTTCCGGTTATCACCCCGTGGTGGTGTAGCATTGCATTTTATTCCTGAAACTAAATAAGTGCGGTTATGAAAAAATATGTTTTCTTTGTATGGAGCTGTATTGCT
>JBJECC010000211.1:0-6128 GCA_051870655.1 Parabacteroides sp.
CGCCAGCGAAAAGAGTAACGGGATAGTAACGAAACTCTTGCTTCAACTGACTTTTTTGTGGCATCCGTTGTCTTCACAGAAAATCCAACTAAATCAATTAATCCGCTCATTCTCACAGATTTTTCATCATTCTGCCCTCATTCTCAGTTTTTTGTTGTATCTTTGCCATTGAATCACATATTTTGTTGTCGTAATCCGTCCGGGTGAACCCGAACGGAAGATGCGCCCGGGATCAAACCCGGACGCAAAGATAATAAATAATTTCTAACCAAGACGGAAGCGGGCAACGGCAGACACCGCAAACCGAACGCAGAAGTAGCTGTGGGTGCAAAACCCGTTGCTGCTGAAGTGCCAAGCGTTGCTGGTGTGCAACGACAGCACGACCACCGGCTCGATGAACCGGGGATCTGCGTCCACCCTGTACGCTTTCCGAGCGATACATTGATGGCATCCAGCGGCTGCTTCGTTCCAAGCGTAATTCCACGCATGAGGCGGGATATTTCGCTTTCTGACGGCTGGTAGAACGTGCCAGCCCCGTAGCCGGGCACTCCGCAGTCGAATCTGTCAGCCCATACCGCACCGGGATAGGCATCCTTCTCCACGCCACGGACGAGCAGCTTCTTGCCGAGCAGCTTGTCTGCCAAAGGCTTTCCGCTTGTGTACCGCATGATCCCCTCCCGCATCTCGACCGGGCGCACCATACAGGCATCGAGGTAGGCTTCATAGGTCGGGAAGTTTTCCCGCAGGCCGTCACCCAGTTCGCCGTTGTAATAAGACTCTGAGCAGGGAAAGGTCGCAAACAGCTGTGTCGTTCCGTTCATGCGGGTGGTCGGATTGTTGTTGGAAGAGGTCTGCGACGGTGCCCACTCGCCAAGTCTCGCCCGGCAGCAGCCGTTATATACGGTGCGCTGCAAGACGCTGTTCCGACCCCACGAGATAGTCTCTGCCGCCAGCTCAGATCCCACGCGCTTGACCAAGGTGCATCCTGTAATGGTGCAGGTATTCTCGTATGAGTCGTACGTGCTCATCTGCAAGATGGCGGTCGTTTCGTTCTCCATGTACGCCTCCCATTTGGGGGCGTTCGTTTCCAGCCATACGTTGAGCTGCGTCACGAACTCCCCTTTCGTGCCTTCGGTCTTTGTATAGGTGAATGTGCCCACAACCGTATTTTGCAGCTTCACTTCCAAATCTCCGCTATCGGACGGAATGGCCGTGATCTCGAAGTCACAGGCTATAGACCAAGGCTGCGTGACCGTGTTCTGTCCCGCCACCACATCGAAGAGCTTTCCGTGTACGTCATAGACAACGCCGACAGCCTGCAAGGAGTCGGCCTGCCCGTTCGTGATGTCAGCTCCCTGCACAAAGCGCATCTTTCCGTCCTCGATAAAGAAGATGTCACCGTATTTCGGATATTTTCTCACAAATCGCTTCATAAGTTCCTCCTTTCTTTACGTTAGTTCATGGCTACCCAATCCCCGGTGCTGCTGTAACCGAAGGCGATATAGAGCTTCTTGGCAGCCGTGTCCATATACTTCTGTCCGATGAATCCGGGAGCTTCGGAAGGTGCGCCCGAACCGATGATGACGGACGGAAGGCCGTTGTAGGTCGGAAAGTTCTCCATATCGAGGTTGACAGCCGTGGCGTCCCCCAGCGAATCCTTCTTCTCGATCAGGAGGTCAAGCGATGCGTCAATGCCTTCGACCGCCTTGGAGAGGTCTTCGATCTTCGCATCCGTCTCTTCCTTTGTATAATATACGGTAAGGTCGATCTTGCCCGTTTCCAAAGGCTGCCTGCCAGATCCATCCCACCAGTAATCCGGTACATCCAAGGCACGGACGAGCAGGTTGTCCCCGGCCTTTAATTGGGCGGTGTTGTCTGCCACGGAAATCCATTCGTCCAAGGTTTCGACCGTGTCGAACACGAACGCACGGCTTCTCCCTTCGGCAATGCTGCGTACCTCCTGTATCACGGAAAGGATAGAAGGATGGGAATACCCGTCCGCATTGTGTGCCGATACGGAAGAGGATATGCTCTCCCGGATGTCCGGATGGGCATCTGCGCTCCCGTCGTGATCCGTTACCATGTTCGTGGCGTGCTCTATGGCACTGCCCACGCTCTCTTCCGTGGCCAAACCGGATCTGATCTGTCCGACCGTTACCGCCTTCGGTTGTCCCGATCCGTCACTGACAGGGATCTTCTCCGTGCCCTGTACCTGCTCCACGAGGGGAGCGTCCTTGATCTTTACATCTTTCATATACTCTGTTGTTTTTTTATTCCGTTAATACTGCGGAGCCGTTGTCCCACGTAAGGGCGGCTCCATCGTCCCACTCATAGTTCTGCCCCGGATGGGGATCGACCGGATCAAGGCTTCCGATCTCGATTCCGGTGAGCACGATGCCCGCCAGCACGACGTCGGATTCCGGTCTGTCTTTCGCAAGGTCCATGTTCAACCCTCCCCTCCGTCATTGCAGTACATAGATCTTTTCCGGCTTCGATCCGAAGAACGTAAGCCTCAGCTGCTGTCCGGCCACGCATCCCGACACGTTCCGCTCCACGGTCTTGTGCCGGCTGTCCGACGTGCTGAATACGTTCTCCGGAACGAACCCCTCGCCCGTGATGCTGCGCTCCAAGACGGACGCGCCTGCGGTCTCGAACTCTACGCGGATCACCAGCGTGGATGATTCCGCCGTTACCGGATCGCTCTGCCACCCGGTCTCTGTCTTCTTGTAACTGATCTGTTGCATATCGCTTCGTTTTTTTTATTGGTTATACGACTTCATGCGGGATGACGGCCTCGCTGTCCTCCTCCTGCCGTCTCTTCTCCTCCAGCTCCATGATCTCCGCCTGCAGTACGTTGATCCGGCTGCGTGCTTCGCTTCGGTTCGACTTGACCGCATCGCTCATCTTCTCGCCTCCTTCATACTCTCGCAAAGTCTGGTAGTCTGTGTCGTTGAGGTAGTTTTTAAGCCCCGTGATCTCCGTGTACCGTTTGTTGATCTCTTCTGTATAGTCCATGTTTGCCTCCTTTTTTTAATCGTTAATAATTCGTTTCTGTGGACTTGAGGGACTGGACTCAGATCTCAGTCCTTGAGTCCGTGAGTCCATGAGTCCAAGGTTCAGTCCGGGAATCAGCACTTGCCTGTCCCCTTGCCTTTCTTCTTCTTTCGCGCCATAGATTTAGAATTAATTGTTGAACTCCTGATCCATTATTTTGACAGGCGGATCGTTTGCCTGTTTTATGTCATATTTCTGAATTGATAGGTATATAATTCGTCACTTTGCGGATAATAATAACTTACACCAAGATCAAGTACAGAATAGGATGACAATGTATATCCAGATGGTGCATCAGGTTGATTGCCTGGTGTGAGCAAGATTTGTTGTGTATTGTTTAATCTTGATATATAGCCATATTTTTCCTCATACGTTTGGGTATATCGATGATTTGTACTATCTGATGTTGATACAAAATCAAATCTATAATATACTCTAAAACGAAAATCAAGTGAGTTGCAGATCGTACTTTCAGCTTTTACAATAAGATAATATCCGCTTTGTTGAAAATTTATATAGTTATATAAAGTAGTTCCTGTGTGTACCAAGTTATTGCCCACAAAAGCCTTGCTGTATTTCCGTTTGTTATACAGCATCTTCTTGGCAGATGACAGACCGTTGAAATAGAATCCCATATCAATAGACCAGATAAAGCGTTGACGAATCCTTCGAACTCAAAGAAGCATAGTTGCTTTCGCTTATAGAGACGATGTTTGTCACGAGCTGCTTCTTAACTGCGGTTATATTACACGTGCTTGATCCTTGCGCCTGATCGATTGTTATATCCTTGGTATAATCAGACTCCACGAAAGTAAACATCACACAAAAATGAAATACATCGCTGTCATCATAGTATGTTTTCTGAACAACCCTTGCTATATAATTCGGGAAATAGCATTTCGTATAATAACCGTTATTGAGGAATGATTCAAGCGTCATTCCCAAGCTATGGGTTATTTGATTTATCGGGTAGTTGCTCGATGTTTCCATACCCAATATTGGACCAGGATTTGGTATTATATACATCTGCTTGCTTGCCAAAGCGAATTTGTTGTCCGCTTCCGTCTTGGTATATACGTCAGCCTTTGCCGCCAAGGAACTGGTGTCTATCTCCTTGTATTCGCCATCGTCTGAGAGATATTTTGAGCCTGTGCCTTTGGCCAGTAGTTTAACCGATGCTGCCTTTGATGTTCCGTTATTGACCGTTACGTTTCCTATCTCCAATTCCCCGTCCGACTGTGCGTTCATGATCGAATACTTGTAGTTGGAAACCACCTCCTTGGTTTCCTTGTTTACAGGAAGCTTGGCGAAATACTCCAAATATGCGTCAAATAACAAAAAGACTGTTATATAGGAGGTTTCATTGTTGATAACAACCTTCACTGCACCGAACTCTGTACCAGCCTCAGACAGATATACGTTTACGTCATTTTGTGCGTAACCGGAAAGCGTATTGTAGTCATCATCGGTCATCGTGCCTCCTTCGACATATCCGAGCAGCATCTGGAATACGCTTTCAGGCATTTTGGCAACGGTTTCAGATTTCTGAGGGTATCTTGCATCCGACTCTTCCTTGCTGTACGAATCCACCAGCGTAGGGATCTTTTCCTCCACCTCCTGCTTCGTGTATGTTTCCTCCTTGGTATAGACGGAATCCTGCTTGGCGAAGGAAGCGTCGATCTCCTCCTTGCTGTACGTGCCGTTGATCTTGTCCTTTTCCTCCTGCGTGATCACGGTCACTGAACCAGCCGTCCAGCGACCCTTCTGCAGGGAAAAGCCCCCAGGCACGGATGTTCGTCCCGTCTATCAGTACGCTGGTCATGACATCCCCTTTCTTCTGACGATCCACACGATGATGTAGGCGACCGCCGCGAAGCAGAGCACGATGAAGACCGTACCCAGCTCCATGCGGACGGTTTCCCATTTCCCCAGCTGCCTTTCGACCGGATAGGGAACGCGTACCGTATCGGTCTCGATGATGCTGCACGTGTCCGTCCGGAAGATATACTCGTAGCGTACCTTCTCGACATACTTATAGACCGTATCACGGCTGCGGTCAATGAAGATCGAGTCCTTGTAGATCACCGTATCGACATTGACGTGTACCAGCCGGATGGAGTCCTTCATCACCGTCTGCACGGGTATGTACTGCACACGGCCGCAAGCTGTCATGAGATAGAGCAGCAGCAGGGCAAAGGCCGCAGCCAGTGCCCATGCGAACCGGTATGGGGTGAGCCGCGGTCTCATGCTCCGCCCTCCCGATTCGTGTTTAGATATTCGACCACCTTCTTCGCGATGTCATCCGGAGATCCCTTGTGTCCGGCAATGTAAGCCAGCATCTCCATTACCTCCTGCGACTGGTTCTTCACCTTGTCCTCTGCCTTCTCGTAGATGCTCTTGACCTCGATCAGCCCGATACATACGGCTCCGATGCCTGTTATGATGGGGATCAGCGGGATCTTGTAGCCATAATAGCCGTCCAGATACCAGATTCCGATCATCTGCATCAGGTCTATCACCGTGAGGGCAAAGAGGCCGTTGTAATACCGTGCCAGCTTGTCAACGGTACGTTTGAGTCCGTAGCTCGTGCGTGCCTCGCCGCGTTTCTTGGCCTTGCGGATTCCGGAGACGAGATCCGCGAAGATGGCGCACAGCACCAGCAGGTATAACCCGAAGATCATCCAGAAGACGATGATCGTTTCCTTTGTGATATATTCCATGTCATTGTCCGTTTAGCAGTTCGTAACCCTTTATTACATCGGCCATATCGGCCTTCCGTCCGTTCTCCACGCGGCTCATCGCGGCCACCACGGCACACATCGTCCCTTTGTCGGAGATGTCCAGCTCCGCGTCACGGTCGATTCCGGTGTATTTCTCCACGAGGCTGACGTAGGCCGACGTGTTGTTCTCGTTCTGCGGTGCCCATCGTGCGATCATCCTTGCGATCGTCCGGAGGTTGTACTTCGTGTGGTAGTTCGCGAGGATGCGGAACATGGCACGGTAGCCGTAGGCCATCGAACGGAACTGCTTGAACTGCCTGTCGCGCGACGGACGGATCTCCCCGACGAACACGT
>JBJECC010000212.1:0-6118 GCA_051870655.1 Parabacteroides sp.
TATCTATGACTCTGGCAAATAATCAATTAGCCATTAACTGAATATCCCTATGTAGGTCTCCCGCTGGCCCGTTTGTTCTCCACCAGGTACAATACCATTGGTTTCGACATGAATGCCAAGCGTTGCGAAGCCCTCATGGCAGGCCATGATGCAACCCTTGAAGTTTCAGATGAACTTCTACAAGATGCTATCAACAACCATGGTTTTGTTTGTACGTCAGACATTGAGCAGATTCGTGACTGTAATTTCTATGTAGTGGCTGTTCCTACACCTGTGGATGAGAACAACAATCCTGACCTAACACCTCTCTATGGTGCTTCCACTACAGTAGGTAAGGTAATCTCCAAGGGGGACGTAGTAGTTTATGAATCCACCGTATATCCAGGTGTAACCGAGGATGAGTGTCTGCCCGTTGTAGAAAAGGTCAGCGGAATGAAGTTCAACGAGGATTTCTTTGCGGGTTATTCGCCAGAGCGTATCAATCCTGGTGACAAATTACACACGGTTGAGAAGATCAAGAAGGTTACTTCGGGATCAACACCTGAGGTAGGTGCCTACGTGAATGATGTTTATTCATCTGTTATCACTGCCGGCACACACTTGGCTCCCTCCATCAAAGTGGCTGAGGCTGCCAAGGTGATAGAGAATAGCCAGCGCGACATCAACATTGCATTTGTCAATGAACTCTCTCACATCTTTACGAAGATGGGTATTGATACGCTCGATGTACTCGAAGCTGCAGTTACCAAGTGGAACTTCCTTCCATTCCGTCCCGGTCTGGTAGGAGGTCATTGTATAGGTGTTGACCCCTACTACTTGGCTCAGTGTGCGCAGCGTCATGGTCATAACCCGGAGATTATCCTGGCCGGTCGTCGCATGAATGATAGTATGGGCGAATATGTAGCCACCGAAACTGTCAAGCACATGTTGAAGAAAGGTATTCAGGTACTCAATTCTGAAATCATTATTCTTGGTTTCACGTTCAAGGAGAACTGTCCCGATGTACGCAACACGAAAGTGATTGATATCTATCGTGCCCTTAAAGAGTACAATACCAATGTAACTGTTTACGATCCTTGGGCTAATCCTGCCATTGCCAAGCATGAGTATGGCATTGAGGTAATTAACGAACTGCCGCAAGGAAAGTTCGATGTTGCCATTGCTGCCGTTGCACATAAGACATTTGAGGGAATGGATGTGCTTGCGCTCCTCAAGGACAAGCATGTTATTTTCGATGTAAAGTGTACTCTACCAAGAAATGAGGTGGATGCACGATTGTAAAATTATTCTCTTTTATTTAAAACAAAAACAACATAACAACAATGTCAATTTTTCAAGATAGAGTCCTCTTGATCACGGGAGGCACCGGCTCGTTCGGCAATGCCGTGCTTCGTCGCTTTCTCGATAGCGACATCCGAGAGATCCGCATCCTGAGTCGTGACGAGAAGAAGCAAGACGACATGCGTCATTTCCTGCAGGCCAATCGAGCCGATGTGGCCAACAAGGTCAAGTTCTATATCGGTAATGTGCGCGACCGTCAAGCTGTTGATTTTGCCATGGCAGGAGTTGATTACGTCTTTTCGGCAGCTGCCTTGAAGCAGGTTCCTTCCTGTGAGTTCTTCCCCATGGAGGCTGTCCGCACCAATGTGGAGGGAACAAACAATGTACTGCTCTCGGCTATCGCCCATGAAGTGAAGAATGTGGTGGTTCTTTCGACTGATAAGGCTGCCTATCCGATTAATGCGATGGGCATCTCTAAGGCTATGATGGAAAAAGTAGCGATTGCCCAAGGACGTGCTTTGGGACCGAATGCGAAGACCACCATCTGCTGTACCCGCTATGGTAACGTAATGGCCAGTCGTGGAAGCGTCATCCCTCTTTGGGTAGAACAGATGATGGAGGGTAAGCCCATCACTATCACCGACCCCAACATGACCCGTTACATGATGACCCTCGACGATGCGGTAGATCTGGTGATCTATGCCTTCACCCACGGACAGAACGGAGATCTCTTTGTACAGAAGGCTCCGGCTGCCACTTTGGAGGTGTTGGCCCAAGCCTTGAAGGAGGTCTATGCAAAAGTAGATCCGAAGTATGGCGAGACGGAAGTGAAAGTGATCGGTACTCGTCATGGGGAGAAACTCTATGAGACATTGGTGACCCGCGAAGAGATGCTTCGTTCCGAAGACAAGGGTAATTATTTCCGTATCCCTTGCGACAGTCGCGACCTCAATTACGACAAGTTCTTCACCGAGGGCGATGATGCCATCAGCCGTATGGAGGACTATCATAGCCACAATACGAGAAGACTTGATGTTGCCGGCATGAAGGAACTGCTTTTGAAACTCAACTTCATTCGTGAGGATTTGGGACTACAAGCGAGAGCCAAGTCAAGAGATTATCGAAGTGAGTAATCACAACTCCATTATACCTTATTATATATGCGTATCTTAGTAACCGGTGCCAAAGGCTTCGTGGGAAGAAACCTTTGTGCCCAACTCAACAATATCAAGGAGGGGAAAGCCCGTTGGTATGGCGACCTGCAGATCGAAGCCGTCTATGAGTATGACACCGATTCTACTGCCGAAGAACTCGACCGTTGGTGTCAGGATTGCGACTTCGTTTTCAATCTGGCTGGAGTCAACCGTCCGAAAGACCCGAAGGAGTTTATGGAAGGTAATTTCGATTTTGCCAGTACCTTGCTCAACACCCTCAAAGCACATAAGAACAGATGTCCCGTGATGATCAGCAGTAGTATCCAAGCTACGCTGGCCTGTCGTTTCGGCACCAGCGAATATGGCAAGAGCAAGAAGGCAGGTGAGGAACTGATGTTCCAATATAGCAAGGAGACAGGAGCCAAGGTGTTGGTCTATCGTTTCCCGAACCTCTTCGGCAAATGGTGCCGTCCCAACTACAACTCCGCCATCGCCACTTTCTGCCACAACATTGCCAACGATCTCCCCATACAGGTCAACGACCGTAGTGTAGAGATGGAGCTGTTGTATATCGACGATCTTGTAGATGAGATGATCGGAGCACTTACAGATAACGAACATCGTTGTGAGTTTGAAGGAGTCGAGACAATTCCGATCGACAACGGCCGTTACTGTTTTGTACCCGTCACCTACAAAACAACGTTAGGTGAAATCGTTGACATCATCCTCAAGTGTGCCGAAGCAGCATCAAACAAAGATGGTATCAACATGATCGAACTGCCCCAAGGCAGCCTTAGATACAAGTTGATGACCACCTACCTGAGTTATCTCCCGCAGGAGAAAGCGATCTACGATCTGAAGATGAACGAAGATGCGAGAGGGTCCTTCACGGAACTGATGCACACCTTGAACTGTGGTCAGGTGAGCATCAACATCTCCAAACCGGGGATCACCAAAGGCGAACATTGGCACAACAGCAAGTGGGAGACCTTCATTGTCGTATCCGGCCATGGCCTGATCCAGCTTCGGAAGGAGGGAACCGAAGAGATCTGGAACTACGAAGTGAGTGGCAAAAAGATACAGGCCGTCCAGATGCTCCCCGGCTATACCCACAACATCATCAATTTGAGTGAAACCGAAGATCTGGTAACGGTCATGTACTGCAACGAGATCTTCAATCCCAACCGTCCGGATACCTACTTCGATCCGGTCAAACAATAAATAACGCAACAACATGGAAAAGCAACCGAAATACGATTATAGCGACATACATTGGCAGGAGAACGGCAAGTTGAAACTGATCATTGTGGTCGGTACCCGTCCCGAGATCATCCGTCTGGCAGCCGTCATCACCAAGTGCCGGAAATACTTTGACGTGATTCTGGCCCATACCGGTCAGAACTACGACTACAACCTCAACGGTATCTTCTTCCGCGACCTCAAACTTGCAGAACCCGAAGTCTATATGGATGCGGTAGGGGATGACCTTGGTGCTACCTGTGGCAACATCATCAACTGCAGCTACAAGCTCTTCAACCAGCTGAAACCCGATGCCGTCTTGGTGTTGGGCGACACCAACAGTTGCCTGAGCGTGATAGGAGCCAAACGTCTGCACATCCCGATCTTCCACATGGAGGCAGGTAACCGTTGCAAGGACGAATGCCTGCCCGAGGAGACCAACCGACGCATTGTCGATATTATCTCCGACGTGAACATTGCCTATTCCGAACATGCCCGAAGATATTTGGCCGATTGCGGTCTGCCGAAAGAGCGAACCTACGTCAGTGGCAGTCCGATGGCTGAGGTACTTCACCAGAATCTCAAAGAGATCGAGTCCAGTGATGTCCACCGACGCTTGGGTCTGGAAAAGGGAAAATACATCCTGTTGAGTGCTCATCGGGAAGAAAACATCGATACGGAAAAGAACTTCCTTTCCCTGTTCAATGCCATCAACCAAATGGCCGAGAAGTATGATATGCCGATCCTCTACAGCTGTCACCCGCGAAGCCGCAACCGTCTTGCTGCCAGTGGATTCCAGTTGGACAAGCGGGTCATCCAGCACGAACCATTAGGCTTTCACGATTACAACTGCCTTCAGATGAACGCCTTTGCCGTCGTGAGTGACAGTGGCACCTTGCCCGAAGAAAGCAGTTTCTTCACCAGCATCGGCCACCCGTTCCCAGCCATCTGCATCCGCACCAGTACGGAACGTCCGGAAGCCATTGACAAAGGCGACTTCATCATCGCCGGTATCGACACCAAGAGCCTCCTTCAGGCCGTCGATACCGCCGTCGAACTCTGTCAAGAGGGCCACCATGGCCTTCCCGTTCCCGACTATGTGGATGAGAATGTTAGCACCAAGGTCGTAAAGATCATCCAGTCTTACGTCGGCATCGTCAACAAGATGGTGTGGAGGAAGTGAGAGGTCACAAACGGAATAATTGATCATCTGGTTGCCCATTGCCGGTATGGGACTTGGAATTTACAGGAGCGGCAGACGGTTGCCACCCTGCCCGGCCATAGCTTGTTAGCTTTCTTGCCGGAAAGTTAGGAGACTCGGATGGGTCACTGTCCGTTTCTGTCCATTTGTGCCAGATAAGTCCAAATAAATCCATTTGTGTCCATCTCTGTCGATTTAAGTCCATTTAGCTGTCGATAAAGATATTATCGGACTCGGAGTTATACTTGACGATTACGGAAGATAGGGGTCTGTCAAAACGATATAGTGAAATCAGGGCACGACACACCATATATAACAGCCTAATTACGAAGATATCTTCGCAGGCCGTTGAGGCTATCTTCATTGACCATCGAGGATGCTATCAGTGACAGCAGTGACAGCTATTTATATAAAAGAGTTCTGGAGTGAAAACTATTTTCCTTTAAAGGAAGCGAGTTTTGCATATATAGAAAAGTTATATATATGGCTGTCACTGCTGTCACCCGAGAGGCTAAGAAGGATGTTCTGATTTTTCGGTCAGTGCTGAGTCTGGATGTCAGCTTCTGTGAATAAGAATCGTAATTATTATATATATCATTAGTGTCCCGTTAAAATTGGGACGAAGTTAAATTTAATCAAATAGTCCCTCAAAGAGGGGATAATCGAGTTCTTTGACATCGTTGAAATTAGTCTTTTCGAAGAGATCTTTCAGTGGATCTTATCCGTTAGTGAGACGCTCAAAATCTGCAGGACTTCATAGGTTGACCGCTTTAGTTGCATGTCGTGTTGAACGATGGCAACAAGGCAGTAAGTTATGATTGCAGAGCAAATTTGTATTCTGACAGCGTTCTCTGTTGTGCCCCAGAATTTCTTAATTTTGAGGTGCTGCTTGAGCCACTTGAAGAACAACTCAATCTGCCATCGGTTCTTGTAGAGATTGGCAATTTCGAGAGTGGTAAGATGGAATGCATTCGTCAAAAATGCGAAGTCTCTATCTTGCTCATCATCATGAAATCTCACAAGTCGAAGCTTCTCAGGATACTTCTTCCGTGTGTTCACATCCGTGAGTTCGATAACGGAATCAGAAAGCACATTCTTAGGCAATCTACGTTTCCATTTCGTACACTTGTACTGTAAGTTCTTCTTCGCCCGGACCACAAAATATGATTCATTCAGACAAATCCTGTAGAGTTCCTTGAATGCATTGTAGCCACGGTCAAATACGTAGTAAGAACCTGATTCA
>JBJECC010000213.1:0-6085 GCA_051870655.1 Parabacteroides sp.
GGAATCGTCTCCAACTTGGTCACCGTGGAGGTGGACGGACCGGTTTCTCAAAATGAAATCTGT
This sequence comes from Parabacteroides sp., assembly GCA_051870655.1. Taxonomy (GTDB): domain Bacteria; phylum Bacteroidota; class Bacteroidia; order Bacteroidales; family Tannerellaceae; genus Parabacteroides. The sequence continues at coordinate 64 of JBJECC010000213.1, forward strand.
TATATTTCTGTCGGAGGTGTCAAGCTGATGTCGGAAGTAATCAAGGTGATCGGTAAAAATGCCTTTGTACAGGTGTTTGAAAGTACACGTGGAATGCGTGTAGGCGATGAGGCTGAATTTCAAGGCCACATGTTGGAGGTGACTTTGGGTCCCGGCATGTTGTCGCGCAACTACGATGGTCTTCAGAATGACCTGGACAAGATGCAGGGCGTGTTCCTGAAGCGTGGTGAATATACGTTCCCTCTGGATAAGGAGAAGAAATGGGCGTTCAAACCGTTGGCGAAAGCCGGAGACCGTGTCGCAGCCGGCGATTGGCTGGGCGAGGTGGATGAAAACTTCCAGCCGCATAAGATCATGGTCCCGTTTACCTTCAAGGGTTCTTATACGGTGAAGTCGGTAGTGGAAGCCGGCAGTTATACCATTGACGATACGATGGCTGTGTTGACAGACGAATCGGGTGCGGAGGTGCCGGTGACGATGGTACAGAAATGGCCGGTGAAGAAGGCGATCACCTGCTACAGCGAGAAGCCGCGTCCTTTCCGTCTGCTGGAAACAGGCGTCCGTACGATTGATACGATGAACCCGATTGTGGAGGGCGGTACCGGCTTTATTCCGGGTCCGTTCGGTACGGGCAAGACCGTGTTGCAGCATGCCATCTCCAAACAGGCGGATGCGGACATCGTGATCATTGCCGCCTGCGGTGAGCGTGCCAATGAGGTGGTGGAGATCTTTACCGAGTTCCCCGAACTGGTCGATCCGCATACAGGACGTAAGCTGATGGAGCGTACAATCATTATTGCCAATACCTCCAACATGCCGGTGGCTGCCCGTGAGGCATCTGTCTATACGGCAATGACCATTGCCGAGTACTACCGCAGCATGGGGCTGAAGGTGCTGCTGATGGCAGACTCTACATCCCGTTGGGCACAGGCTTTGCGTGAGATGTCAAACCGTTTGGAGGAGTTGCCCGGACCGGATGCTTTCCCGATGGACTTGTCTGCCATCGTGGCCAACTTCTACGCGCGTGCCGGCTTCGTGCATCTGCACAATGGAAAGACCGGTTCTGTCACGTTCATCGGTACGGTGTCTCCTGCCGGTGGTAACTTGAAGGAGCCTGTGACCGAGAATACCAAGAAGGTGGCCCGCTGTTTCTATGCCTTGGAGCAGGAGCGTGCCGACCGCAAACGTTATCCGGCGGTGAACCCGATCGACAGCTATTCAAAATATTTGGAATATCCGGAGTTTCAGGAATACATTGCCCAGCACATCTCGCCGAGCTGGATCGAGAAGGTGAACGAGATGAAGACCCGTATGTTGCGTGGTAAGGAGATCGCAGAGCAGATCAACATCTTGGGTGATGACGGTGTGCCTGTAGAGTATCACGTGACATTCTGGAAGTCCGAGCTGATCGACTTCGTGATCCTGCAACAGGATGCCTTTGACGCAATCGACGCCGTGACACCGCTCGAACGTCAGGAATATATGCTGGACAAGGTGGTGAAGATCTGTCGCTCTGAGTTTAAGTTTGACGCATTCCTGGATGTGATGGAATATTTCAAGAAGATGATCAACCTCTTCAAGCAGATGAACTATTCAGAGTATAAGAGTGATCAGTTTAACAAGTTTGATGCCGAACTGGACAAGCTGGTGGAAGAGCGCGTCGAACATTGATAACAGTCAACGAATAAAGAGATTATGGCAACAAAAGCATTTCAAAAAATATATACGAAAATTACCCAGATCACCAAGGCGACCTGCTCGTTGAAGGCGTCGGGTGTGGGAAATGAAGAGTTGGCCTCTGTGGATGGCAAGTTGGCCCAGGTGGTGAAGATTGTCGGCGATGAGGTCACATTGCAGGTGTTCTCCGGTACGGAGGGCATCCGCACCAATGCTGAAGTGGTGTTTATGGGCAAGGCGCCTTCGTTGAAGGTGGGTGACCAGTTGGCCGGCCGTTTCTTCAATGCATACGGTGATCCGATCGATGGCGGTCCTGTGCCGGAAGGCAAGGAGGTGGAGATTGGTGGTCCCTCCGTGAATCCCGTACGTCGTCAGCAGCCTTCCGAGCTGATTGCTACCGGTATTGCCGGTATCGACCTGAACAACACCTTGGTGACCGGACAGAAGATCCCCTTCTTCGCCGATCCGGATCAGCCCTTCAACCAGGTGATGGCCATGGTAGCGTTGCGTGCCCAGTCAGACAAGATCATCTTGGGCGGTATGGGTATGACGAACGATGACTATCTTTTCTTCAAGAATACCTTTAGCAATGCCGGTGCGTTGGACCGTATCGTCAGCTTCATCAATACGACGGAAGACCCCTCTGTTGAGCGTATCCTGATTCCGGATATGGCCTTGTGTGCGGCCGAGTATTTTGCCGTACAGAAGAACGAGAAGGTGCTGGTACTGCTGACTGACATGACCAACTATGCCGATGCGTTGGCCATCGTGTCGAACCGTATGGACCAGATCCCGTCGAAGGACTCTATGCCGGGTTCCTTGTATTCTGACCTGGCGAAGATCTATGAGAAGGCCGTGCAGTTCCCGACCGGCGGATCCATCACGATCATTGCCGTAACGACCCTTTCGGGTGGTGACATTACGCACGCTGTGCCTGACAACACGGGTTACATCACCGAGGGTCAGCTGTATTTGCGTCGCGACAGTGATGTAGGTAAGGTAATCGTCGATCCGTTCCGTAGTTTGTCTCGTTTGAAACAGCTTGTGACGGGCAAGAAGACCCGTGAGGACCATCCGCAGGTGATGAATGCTGCGGTCCGTCTGTATGCCGATGCGGCCAACGCAAAGACCAAGCTGGAGAATGGTTTCGACTTGACGGACTACGACAATCGTGCCCTTTCCTTTGCAAAGGACTATTCATCCAAATTGTTGGCCATCGATGTCAATCTGGATACAACCGAGATGTTGGATGTCGCTTGGGGCTTGTTCGCCAAGTATTTCAAGCCGGCTGAGGTGAACATCAAACAGGTATTGGTGGATAAGTATTGGAAATCATAACAAGATTCGTGTATGGCAATCAAGTTTCAATATAATAAAACCTCGCTTCAGCAATTGGAAAAGCAATTGAAGATGCGTGAACGTTCGCTCCCGACCATCAAGAGCAAGGAGAGTGCTTTGCGTATCGAGGTGAAGCGTACCAAGGACGAAGTGAGAGCATTGGAACTTCAGCTTGAAAAAGAGATACAGAGCTACGAGAATATGATGGCATTGTGGAACGAGTTTCGTCCGGAGCTGATTCAGGTGAAGGATGTGATGCTCTCTTCCAAAAAGATTGCCGGTGTGATCGTCCCTCTGCTGGATGACATCCAGTTTGAGGTCGGTTACTACAGTATCTTCTCGGCTCCGGCCTGGTACACGGACGGTATAGCCCTTCTGAAAAAGCTGGCGCGTACCGGTATTGAGGCCGAGTTCTCAAGCATGAAACTGGAGTTGCTGGAGCACGCGCGTAAGAAAACGACGCAGAAGGTGAACCTGTTCGAAAAGGTGCAGATTCCCGGCTATAAGGATGCGATCCGGAAGGTGAAACGCTTCATGGAGGACGAGGAGAGCCTCTCCAAGTCATCGCAGAAGATTATGCGTGCCAATCAGGAGAAACGGAAGGCAAAAGAGGAAATGGAGGCAAGCGTATGATAGCAAAAATGAACAAACTCACCTTCCTTATCTATCATAAGGAATATGAGAGCTTTTTGGAGAAGCTCCGTGAACTGGGCGTGGTGCATGTCGAGTTGCGGCAGCAGGGCGAGGTGGACGATGCGCTGCAGGCTCTTTTGCAGAAGCATGCCTCTTATAAGACGTTGCTCAAGGAGATGACAGCGTGGGCACTCGGTGTGGAGGCTCCGAAGGCTTCGGCTGATTCCATCGGACAGACCGTGCAGGCATATGAGACGGCCCAGGGGCGTCTGCAACAGCTGCAACAGCAACTGCCTGCTGTGGAAAAGGAGATCGCCCAAATGGAAGTTTGGGGTGATTTTGACTGGAAACGGGTGTCGGCGTTGGCTGACAACGGCTGGAAGATGCAGTTCTTCTGCTGTCCGGAGAAGGCTTTTGACGAGACATGGGCTGAAACGGTGCATGCAACGGTGATCGAGACACGCGGTGGCCAGTGCTATTTCGTGACGGTCAACCATGAGCCGGTAGAGATCGAAGCAGAAACAGTCCGTTTGCCGCAACGGAGCCTTTCGGAACTGAAGGCACAACGTCAGGCTTTGTTGGATGAGGTGGAACAGGCCAAGCAGGAGCTGTCCCAATTCTGTGCCGCCCATCTTCCGGTGGTGGAACAGGCTCTGGATGCTTCGCAGGGTGACATTGATCTGCTGCAGGTGAAGCTGGGTGGCGAACGGATGGCTGACGGTGCGTTGGTCTTGCTGGAAGGCTGGGTGCCGGTGGAGAACGATGCGGCTGTCCGGGCAATGCTCGAAGCGAGCGGTGTCTATTATGAGATTCGTGCCGCCGAGAAGGAGGACAATGCACCGATCAAGTTGAAGAACAATGCAGTGACACGTCTGTTTGAGGTGTTGACGAAAATGTATGGCATGCCGGATTATGGCGAGTTTGACCCGACGCCTCTGTTGGCGCCCTTCTACGCGCTTTTCTTCGGACTTTGCGTGGGTGATGCCGGCTATGGACTTTTGCTGGTTGTGCTCGGCCTTTGGCTGAAGACGAAAGTGGCCAAGTCGATGGCAGGCATGATGAATCTGCTGATCACATTGGGAGTCGCGACGACAGTGGTCGGAGCCTTGGTGGGCACCTTCTTCGGTGTGGAACTGGTGAAGCTCGACTTGCCGGAATGGCTCAAACAGTGCATGATTGTCGGGAAGTTCGGTGATACGGCCTACGACAAGACAATGGTCTTTGCCCTGATCGTCGGTATGTTCCACATCTGTTTTGCCATGGTGGTGAAGGCTGTCTGCTCGACCGTACGCTACGGATTCAAGAATTCCTTGTCGGCATGGGGCTGGTTGCTCTTCGTGGGTGGTTCGGTGACCATCGGGACATTGAACTATCTGGAGATTCTCTCCTTGGAGAGTTCGAAACTTGCCTTCATGGTGATTGGTGGCATCTCCGCCATCGGCATTTATCTGCTCAACAATATCCGTCGGAATGTGTTGGTCAATGTGGGGGCCGGTCTTTGGGATACCTACAACATGGCGACCGGTCTGATGAGTGATCTTCTCTCTTACCTGCGTCTGTATGCGTTGGGATTGGCCGGAGGTATGTTGGGCGGTGTCTTCAACCAGTTGGGTATGCAGCTTCGCGATAGCATGGACGGGATCCTGTTCGGCATTCCGGGCTGGATCTGTTTCGGTTTGATTTTCGTCTTCGGTCATGGACTGAACATCGCCCTCTCCTGTCTGAGCGGGTATGTACACTCCATTCGTCTGACATTTGTAGAATATTTTAAAAACTCAGGATATGATGGACGAGGTGTCGCCTACAAGCCCTTCTCCACGATCCGCGACAAAGAATGACAAGCAATTTAATAACAATTTAAAATTATAATCATTATGGACGTAACGCTTTTATTAGGTTATTTGGGACTGGGCTTGATGTTGGCCCTTGCAGGAATCGGCAGTTGCTATGGTACGACAATCGCAGCCAATGCAGCAGAGGGTGCTTTGAAGAAGGATCCGTCTAAATCTGCCGGTTACATGATTCTTTCCGCAATGCCTGCTTCTCAGGGTTTGTATGGTTTCGTGGCATTCATGACCGCTGGTGCGATCACACCGGACAACGCTTTGCTGAAGTTCGGTATGGGTGTGAGTGTAGGTTTGGTATTCCTGATCTCAGCCATCCGTCAGGGCCAGCTTTGTGCAAACGGTATCGCCGGAATGGCACAGGGTCATGACGTACAGACAAACACCATGATCTATGCCGCTCTTCCGGAGTTCTACGCTATCTTGGCTTTGGTAGGTACATTCTTGGTATAAGCGCATAAAATAAATAGCCCATATAGACAGGCTTATCGTCGTTTTTCCGATGGTAGGCCTGTTCTTTTTTTTTCTAT
>JBJECC010000214.1:0-6053 GCA_051870655.1 Parabacteroides sp.
CGACATAGAGCTTGCTGATTTTCTCCTTCGGATAGTCCACCTCAATGTTGATATGGAATTTGTCGGCCTGCACCTGGTTCGCTTTGATGGCATAGTCAATCAGCTCGATAGGCTTCGTGATATGCGGTTTCAGTTGCAGCACGCCACTCTCCACCTGCGTCATGTTAAGCAGTTCTCCGGTGATGCTGAGGAGCCGTTCTCCATTCTCACGGATGCTGTCCGACAGTTCTTTCTGTTCCGGATTCAATGTGCCTACTCGATTGTCGGCAAGCAGTTGCTGACTCATCAGGATGGCGGAAATAGGGGTCTTCAATTCGTGTGAAATGGTAGAGATGAAGGTGGTCTTTGCCATGTCGAGTTTATGAAACTCGGTGATATTCTTCAGCATCACGACTGTCCCCCGTTCACTCACGCTCCCGTCCGCACCAGTCATCCGTACCGGCAGATATTTCACTTGAAAATAGCTCTCTTTATTATCCGCATAGATTTTCAGCGGTTCCGATCGTTTGTCTCGGTTTTCTCTCATGCCATTCAGCAGACGACGCAGCAGATCATTCTGTAGGGCTATCTCTTGTGCCGACCTCCCCACTGCCTCTTCACTCCGAAGATTGAGCACATCAAGAGCCTCATTGTTGATAAAGTAGAGCATAGAGCCCTGGTCTAAGCAGATGATCGGTTCATCGATGGAATTGATCAGGGTCTCAATGTACCGTTTGGAAACCTTCAGCTTCGCCAAGGAGGAATTGTGATAGTCGCGTAACCGACGTGCCATACGGTTGAAATTGGCCGAAAGCTGTGCCATGGCCGGGCTCCCTTCCAAATGAAGCTCGATTTCATAATGATGGTTGGCAATCTCATTAATGCCTTCCGACAGTTGCATAAAGGGGCGGTTGATGGAGGAGGGCAGTTTGACCAGCATCCATACACCCACCACAATACTCAATGCCCCAAACAACAGCAAAAGTGTAAGTGCACGTGTCAGTCCGTAGTCGGCCACCGGTGAAGTAGGTTCAGTGGCAGTCAGTATTTGAAGACTGATGGCTGACAACACGACCAGACAGACAATCAATGCAACCAGCACACCTACTGAGAGAGTCAGCTTTTCTTTAATAGTCATGTTTGATTTCATATTCTGATTCTTGTTTTTAAACGGATGCGAAAATAACCAAATCTATACTCATTGTCTTTAAGGCAAGTAACAATTTTCTATAATTACTTCCCTGCCTCAACAATCTGGGCCAGGAGAGCGAGGGCTGTCCCATACAGACAAGGGAGATATTCTCCTCTTGACAGACCGTGGCGATCGTCTGCGGAATGTTGTCGGAGACCATCTGACGGATACGTCCGCCCAATTGTACCACAAGTTCCAAATGACCCATCAGATGACGTTGTACATCCAAGGGGATACGGTCCGTCTGCTCTTTTGAAGTCTGCACATACAGGGCCACCAACTCCGAATCGAGAATCTCCGCCAAGCGTGACGCCTTGCGGATGATGTGCTGCTGAGTCTCGCTGTTGCTACTCACACAGACCAATACCCGCGAAAGCCCTACCCCTCTATTGTCGATCTGCCGGACCTCGTTCGCCACTTTCTTCCCTACACGAAACGCCACCTCTTTCAAGGCCAGTTCTCGCAATTGGAGGATATGTTCGTTCTTGAAGAAATGATCCAAAGCCATTTGGATCTTGTCCTTGGTATAGATCTTTCCCGCCTTCAGACGGTTGATCAATTCCTCGGCAGTAAGGTCGATGTTGACCACCTCATCGGCATCCTGCAACACACTGTCCGGAATGCGCTCCTTGACACGAATGCCCACAATACCCTGTACCTCATCGTTCAAACTTTCAATATGCTGAATGTTGACCGCCGATAGCACGTTGATACCTGCGTCCAGCAACTCCATGACATCCTGCCACCGTTTGGCATGGCGACAGCCTTCCACATTGGTATGCGCCAGTTCGTCCACTATCACAATCTCCGGATGAATTTGCAGAATGGCATCGAGATCCATCTCCTCCATCTCCTTGCCTTTATAGAAAATCTTTTTCCGTGGAATAAGGGGCAATCCTTTCAGAGCCTTCACCGTATCGGGACGCCCGTGCGTTTCCACATAGCCGATCTGCACATCCACACCACAACGGATCATCTCATGTGCATCCTGTAACATGCGGTAGGTCTTGCCCACACCGGCTATCATTCCAATATATATTTTAAATTTGCCTCGGCGTGATCGCTTGATGAGGTCCAGAAAATAGTGTGACTGTTCTTTCATATCTATCCATTTGAATGATTTGTCTGTTATGCCCAACATCCTTTCCATGTGGGTGTATAGAAGGCCAGCAGGAATCCGAATATCTCCAACCGGCCGATGAGCATCAGGGCCGAGAGGATCCATTTGGCCGTATCAGGCAAGGCAGCCCATGAGAAGGTTTACTGTCTATGGCCTTCTCCGTCCGAATGGGCAAAACTGCATTCGGATGAAGTATCTGACGGAACTGGTTCTTGATGCCTTTGGCTATGATGATAAGACGAAGGCTTTTGATACCTCCGCTGGTAGAACCGGTACATCCACCCGATAACATGGCAAAAACCAGCAACATCCAGGTAAAAGGCGGCCACAGAGCATAGTCGTCAGTGGCAAAACCGCAGGATGTGTGACAGGTAACTACCTGAAACAGGGCCTTACGGAAGGCCTGTTCAATGCCATATCCATTCTGGAATATCAATGCGAGGGTGATGATGATTGTCAATATTCCTACTGACATCAAAAACCATCTCATTTCTCCATTTCGTAAAAACAGTGTGAAACGTCTTTTCAATACGAAAAGATAGAGTGAAAAATTGATAGCGGATAACAACATGAAAATTGTCACTGTATATTCGATGAACGGTGAGTTCCAATAGGCTATACTGCTTTGCTTGGTAGAGAAACCACCGGTAGCTGTGGTTGCAAACGAGTGGCATATAGCATCAAAAAGGTTCATTCCGCCCCACATCAACAATCCGGTCTCCAAGATCGTCAGGGCGAGATAAACCATCCAGATATGGCGTGCCATTACCCGTGTCTTAGGGTGAATCTTCTCGTGTGTCACTCCAGTGGCCTCTGACAAGAAAAGCATCTGACTGCTGCTTCCAAAACCTGGCAACAATACGATGGTGAAACATATAATGCCGAGACCTCCAATCCACTGTGTCAGACTACGCCAGAAGAGTATGCCGTGAGGCAGGCTTTCTATCTGGTCGAGAATCGTGGCTCCAGTGGTGGTAAATCCCGACATGGTCTCGAAAAAAGCGTCTGTCACAGAAGGGATATAGTTGCCGAAAAGATAAGGAAGCATCCCCAAAAGAGTAAAGAACAGCCACGACAATGCCACGACAATGTAGGACTCCGAGCGGTTGGGTACTCGATTGTGCGTCCAGCCGAGCACAAATAACCCGCTGCCCGTCAATGCGCACACAGACAAGGAGGAGACAAAGGCCGGCAAGTCATCTTCCCCATATCCAAGAGATACCCCACAACAGACAGACAACAACAATGACTCGAATAATAAAAGTAAACCTACCGTATGGGCAATCAGTTTGAAATTGACCTCCCCCGTCGAATTCCCCGCTTTAAATCGTTCGTATTCCATCTTCCTTTTTCATCTGATATCACCTTCATCAGGGACAAATAATATGCCGAAAAGGAATACATCTTATCTATCCTGTTGAATCCGAATAAATTGATTTTATTTCCTGAGCAGAATACGGGATCCCCACCCTTTCATTTTGAAAAGGTGTATTTTCAAAATGAAAGGGGATAGAGCAAAGGAATAGAATTGCAGGTTATCGCCCATTTATGCGAGAGTCTGCAATTATTTTATACCTTTGTAGTCAAACAATAACCATTCTTTCAAAGAAAAGTTTCTTTTGACAAGAGTGACCTCTGATGATAGCAGAGGAAGAAATGGATTTGCAGTCTGTCAAGACTAATACATCCAGAACGCCCTCCATCCCGAAAAACAAGGATGGGGTGTCGGTAGGGTTTGTATTGAACAAATTGGGTGACTATGTCATCGTAACCAAAGGCGATGGAGCAGATTGGCAAGGAACAGGGGCAATAAGCACTACAAAAGAATGGATATGACAACAACTGATATCAAAGACCTGATGCTCTATGGTGAGCGCATCAACATAGAATACAAAGAAGCCGCCGGTGATTTGCCCAAATCACTGTGGGAAACCTATTCTGCTTTTGCCAACACCATTGGCGGAGTCATTGTCTTAGGCATCAAGGAACATCGCAACAGATACGACGAAGAGAGGTTTGAGATAAAGGGAGTGGCTGATGCCGACAAGATGCTCAAAACATTTTGGGACACCATCAACAGCGACAAGGTAAGCCGCAACATTCTGTTTGACGACGATGTGGAGCGTATCGAGTATGAAGGCAAGACGCTCATCGCCATACATGTGCCAATGGCTAACTACACTATGCGTCCTGTCTATATCAACAAGAACCTGTTGAGCGGCAGCTTCAAACGCAACTATGAGGGTGACTATCATTGTACTGACGAGGAAGTGAAATCAATGTTGCGCGATGCCAATGAAAATGGGAATGATGGTATCATATTGGAAAACTACGATATGAATGACATCGACCTCCCCACCCTGCATGCCTACCGCAATCATTTTAAGGTGAGTAATGTGGACCATGTCTTTAATCAACTTGACGACAAGGATTTCCTCCGCAACATGGGAGGAATGACCACCGACCGCAGCACACGAAGGGAAGGCCTCACGATGGCAGGACTGATGATGTTCGGCAAGGGACTTCCCGTGCGTGACCGCTTCGACAACATACGCATGGATTATATTGACAAGACCAACCTGATAGGTGACAGCCGTTGGAGCGACCGCCTCACCTACGACGGCACATGGGAAAACAACCTCTTCAACTTCTTCACCCGCGTCATGCCGAAGCTCACAGCAGATCTGAAACGTCCCTTCAAACTCGAAGGGATGGAACGCATCGACGACACTCCTGTCCATAAAGCCGTCAGAGAAGCTATGACGAACATGATAATTCATGCCGACCTTTTTATCACCGGTGTGCTGAAAGTGGAGAAATACGACAAAGAGTTCCTCTTCTCCAATCCTGGTTCTCTGAAGCTCCCCATCGAAGACATCATGAATGGCGGTAATTCCAAAGCCCGCAATCCTCGCATCCAAAACATGCTGCGAATGATTGGCTTTGGTGACAACATAGGCAGCGGCTATCCCACCATTCTGAGAGCATGGAAAGATGAACATTGGCGCAAGCCCACCTTGCTCGACCGCACCGAGTTGAGACAAGTAGATCTGACAATGCCCATGATTAGTCTGTTGCCCGAAAGCGTATTGATTGAAATGAAAGCTTACTATGGCGAGGAGACATACCATGCCATGACCTCAGAAGAACAGATGATATTGGCATACGTATGGAATGGCGACAGCATCAGCAACACCGAGTTGCAGCAGCTGTTAGGTCTGAACTCCATCGAAGTAGGCAAAATCCTTCATCAGATGGTGGAGAAGCTGTTGCTGAACAAGGAAAACAAAAATCGCTGGACAACCTATACCTTGCTCAAAGAAGACATTGCTGATTCCACAAGTGAGGAAAAGAGCAAGGAAAAGGCAAGTGATAAAAAGACGGATGTCACCAATAATGTCACCAATAAAAACGAAGGTAGTCAGAAATGTGGTCAGAAAAGGAATCAAACTACGGAAACTTTGGAGAAAAAAGCGACAAGTTCGGAAACAGGTTCGGAAACAGGTTCGGAAACAGGTTCGGAAACAAAAGATCTTATAATAAATATTATTAAGCAAAACCCGCGTATAAGTGCAGCAGAAATTGCCAAACAATTGTGTATATCCTCCAGAGGAGTAGAAAAGCAAATCCGCAAACTCCGCGAATTTGGCATAATCAGAAGAAAAGGAGGGCGATTTGGTGGCTATTGGGAGATACTCCAATAATAACGCTCCACAATCCAGCGAAGGGGCAGGACGGAAAACTTCTTAGAGGACTGTTCGG
>JBJECC010000215.1:0-5930 GCA_051870655.1 Parabacteroides sp.
TAAGAAGATTCTTTTCCATTTAATAATACTCTTTTAGCCACAAAAATAAACATATAAGTTGAATTCCGCAAATATAAAGACCAAATTACCCCTCGCCTGAAACCGATGGAATCAAACGAGGGGCAATTAGACAGTGTTTATTAAAATGGACTATTTCACAATAACCTTCTGCAAGAGAACTTCATGATCCTTATACAGGATAACTACATAGACTCCTGCATTCGGTACCGGAATATCCAGACGGCCGGAGGCATTCTTCTGTTCGTAGAGAGTCTGACCCGCTATGGAAACCACACGTACGGAAAGTGGGGTAGCCAATGTCACGTGAATGGTATGAACGGAAGTTGTCACCTCTACCGCTGCTGCCATCTCCTCTGCCAAGGTCGGAGTGCCACTCAATTCAATGGACTTCTCTACCAACACGCTTGTTCCCTTATAGGCAACCGTCGTTACGTAGTAAGACTTACCCTCTTCCAATTCGGTCAGATTAAAACTGATGGCCGAAGATTTCAGCTGCCCGTTGGAATCAAATTCATACACCTTCAACGGTTGGGTGTCCCCTTTCTTCGCATACAGGAACAGCTTGTAGGAGGTGGCTCCCTCTACCTTCGTCCAAGTAATCACTGCCGTTGTTGGTGTACGTTCCGCAACAACAGGAACAGTGGCTTCCGGCTGATTCGGTGTGTCAGGCACATCCGGAACATCCGGATAATCGGGGATGTCGGGATAATCTGGGGTGTCAGGAGTATCTGGAACATCTGGAGTGTCAGGAACATCTGGAGTGTCAGGAGTATCCGGATCTGTCGGTTGATCGGGATCCGTCGGCTGGTCAGGATCTGTCGGCTGGTCAGGATCTGTCGGCTGGTCAGGGTCCGTAGGTTGCTCTGGATCCGTAGGATCTTCACCAGCCTTTATTTCCTTCACTTCAATACCTACACTTGTGGTAAATGGTTCATAGTTTGCATCGGTCGGTGTAAAAGTCACGCTGGCACTTTTCATACCAGCCGTTTCCATTTTCTCCGATCCTTCTGTCCAAGTGTATGTACCTGGTACAATGCCAGCACTTCCACCTTCCAAAATGGATTCGTTCAATGTCTGTCCAACCAAAATTGCAGTCGCTGTCGGTAGTTTCCAATTATATTCTGAAATCTTCGCTTTATTAATCGTATAATGAACAACGTCGTTATATTCTTGATATTCTGCATCTGCTGGACGATAGATACGCACATAGTAGTTCCCTGCATTCTTCAATTCAGCCGGATGTTCACAAGCCTCGTCCGAAAAGAAAGAGAGTATGCAACCAGTCTCAGATTCAGATAGAGATACAGTCTGAGCCTCTCCTGTATAGTCAGACGAAGTAGCACTTAGTGTTATAGAAAATGAACTTTTTTGCTCGAAGATCGGCCGAACACCTGTTGAACTCTCAGAAACCTCATAGTCTCTAGGATTCTTTACCTCTTCATCAGACCATTTGACAAATTTATAACCATCTGCAGGTACAGCCTCCAAAGTCACAGTAAAGCCAGTTGGGATTTGCACCTGACCATCTGCGTCCATATCAAACGCCTCTCCTGCATTCGTAACACGTACCCAACCCTGTTCTTCTCCAGCTGCACGCAATGTCGATCCAAAACTCAACGATGTTTTTGGAGCATTGGGATCAGCCCAATAATACTCTGTACCTTCATAATTGTTAGCAGCTGTACCCTGAGGAGTTATCGTGTATATATATATTGCCCCTTCTTGTTTAGATGCGATACTTACCCCATCAGTTCCCATAGCAGGCCGACATATAGGATTCTCGCCTGCAGTTGTGGGAGCTTTCGTAACTGAAACTTTTGCTTTCTTGATAACCAATCCGTCATCATATGTTTCATTGAATGCTTGATACAAATGATCTGCTTCACGAGTCAAGCGAACTTTATAGGTACCAGCATCCACCACCTTCTCTACGTAGTTCTCTCCATCTGTTGAATAAGCTACGTTAAAGCTAAAACCGGCATACGTCTGTGTAGCAAATGGTACAAAGTTCCGTGACATACCATTGTAGCTAACCTCTTGTTTAGGCCAAAGAATATATTCCTTTTTGATTTCCACTTGCTTAGTGCAAACTGCAGTAATCTCGACGTTGCTGGTCACTGTAATGGTTTGCCCCAATCCCATACGTTTACCGTTCACCAACAGATAATTGAGGCTGGCATTTGTAGCATTAACAGCAGTTACCGAGAAAGATGATCCATATTCCACATTACTCAGGGAAGCTAGAGATGTAGTGAAAGTGGCTTCAAGCAGTTCGTTACCCGCTGTCTTTGCCGATGTATTTATAGAGAAAGTTTTCTTGCTAAAAGTTGCTACCGCATTGACATCCGTATCACCCACCGTGTAGGTGTCCGTCACCTCATTATCATTTATCTTAATATTGTCCAATTGATAACCGGCATTAGCCAAGGTAATTACCTTCAATGTAGAACCCGTTATCACAGTGGAACCGGAAGCCACAGCATTCCCCTGTGCGTCATAGAGCAGTAATGAACCATTCTCACTCTTGATCGTAACCGTTTTTTTAGCATCATCCTTCATAGCGAAAATAGCTGCTATGGCAGTCTCCTCTTTCAGCACGATCTTATCACCGGTTAGCGGATTCCCATTCACAGTCAAACTTTCTAATGCATAGTTATCATCAGGAGTTGCCACCACCTGCAGGACAGTTCCTTGTTGTAACGAGGAACCACTTGTAATCATTTCATTCTCAGAAGTCACTTTCAACTTTCCATGGCTACCTACTTCCGTAGTAACCGTGTGCATGATCTTCTCAAAATTGGCGATATAACTCTTATTTTCGCTGACATTAACCGTTCTTTCAGCTGAACTATTACCATCCGACCAACCTGTGAATCTCCAGTTGGCATCAGCTATAGCAGTCAAGATCAATTCTTGACCTTCCACATACGTATTATCCGTACGTTCACCTTGGATCGTCACTGTGCCTCCCGAAGTAGCCAAAGCCGTGACAGTATAGGTCGGAATCACTTCTACCTCTATTTCTGCATCTTTAGTTGCATAGTAGGTAGCATTGTCGGGATAAAACTTCACTGTGAACTTATGAGTTCCGGGTGTATTTGCCTGAATACCTTGATCCAACCAAACAAACTGTCCCCCGACCGTATAAGATCCTTCTTTGACCTCTCCTCCAGTCAGTATAGAAGATGAAAGGTATTCACCCTGCTTGATGGATGTGGCAGTCGGAAGGGTTGTAATCTCTACTGGTTTCTTATCGGTCAAAACTAACAGTGCAGTATCATTATAAGCCAACAGTGTATCATTACCGCTGAAGCTGATACGGGCTTCGTAAGTACCGATACCTACAGGTTTTTGGTTATAGCTTACAGTAACTTTTTCTTGAATAGTGGAGGGGATGACTGAAAAGGAAATCTGTTTTTCTGTACCATCAGCCACCTGCTCCGTATTGCTCACATTCACGATAATCGGTTTCTTCTTCACCTGAGCTTTTAGAGAAACTTGCAACTCGGTAGTAGCAACCGCTTGTGACGTTTGGGTAGAGAGCACACTATTAGCTGTATGGCAACTTGAACTTTGTGTGTCTGATGCCCATACAACCGGTATGCAAATCAAATCACCCTCACTTTGGGTAAAGACCTGATTCTTTACACTATGAATCAGGAAACGGATCCACTGCTTATTATCAGCTACTTTCCATGTCAACTGATGGCCATTCAGCATTTCACCAGACAGGAAAGGTTGTCCCACCATAGTAGCCCCTGTTGGCAAGCAGAAATCCACCTGCACGGCACTGAAAAGAGTAGAGTTTCCATAAATTCCCAAACGCAAGGTGTCTTGCGAACCCGGAACAAAAGAAAGAGGAGTCAGGGCTCCCAATCCGTTTTTTAATTGCCATTGGGCAGCTGAAGCCGTTCCTGACGAGGCTATCATCAGGAAGAGGGCTATAAATAATTGTTTGATATATATCGTTTTCATAAATTACTTGATGATTAATGTGTTAGTAGCTGAAACATGTTTGCCGTCTATCACGAGGCGATAATAATATACGCCTGTTCCCAAAGGCAAAGTTGTCGAATAATGTTGTGAACCGGCAGTTGTAGGCAGACCTTTGAGACGGGCAGCCAAAGCTCCATTAGCAGCGAAGAACTGCAATTCCACACTTTGCACAGGTTCTGTCAACTGATAGCAGAAGGTTGTCTGTCCCATTGTCGGGTTCGGATAGTTATAGACCGTTTTTGTCTCAAGCTCTGAAACTACCGTCTCGTTGGACGTAACCTGTATGTTTCCCGTTGTTTCCAACAGCATGGCTTGTGCATCTGAGAAGGTAGCCTTAACCACACGCATTCCCGGTTGCAATTGGGCGATGATATGCTTTCCTGAACCGATTGTACGGCCATCCAAACTATAGGCAACAATGCGGAGTGTATCACCCTTCAACGAAGAGGCTTGCATCAAGCGGGCTGCATCGGACAAAAGGGACGTCTCAGCTTGTGCTCCTACAAATTCCAGATAAAGAGCTGACACAGGAACTTCATTCTCGATGGTCAAGAAATGCTTCTCATCCATCCGGATAGCTACAGTCGGGCGATAAGCAGCTCGTAACTCATAGCTCTTCGTGAACGGCTGGTTCATGATGATATTCACAATACCCACCAAGTCTCCTATATCTACTCTTTCATTTTCATTGACATCAGCGGCATACTCGCTATAGTCTGCAATCTGATTGCCATCCTCGACAAGGTATGAAGCGGTAGCTGTCACATCCTGTACGTTCACTGT
This sequence comes from Parabacteroides sp., assembly GCA_051870655.1. Lineage (GTDB taxonomy): Bacteria > Bacteroidota > Bacteroidia > Bacteroidales > Tannerellaceae > Parabacteroides. The sequence goes on from JBJECC010000215.1 coordinate 4,801, forward strand.
CTCGTCCGTGTTGACATCACCCTTCTCGGTGAAGAGTTGCATCGGAATATACAAAACCCATCCCGGGAACATCTCGTTAACGATGCTGAGGGTTGACTGTTTTCCTTGTGTCCAATCTACCTTATATTGACCTGGTAATTCGGTCTCAATCAACAAATCCGGTTCTTGGATAGTAGAAGGGATATCACTAACTGTCATCTCGTCTGTCAAATCAATCACTTCTCCTTGCTGGATCATGTTTATTCCATGATAAATTCGATCCGCAATCTGGACATTGGATTTACAAGATACGTCCATTAATTGATGCGGATTCTTCACATCAGAGAACTTCAGTTGATCGTTCATGATGACCAAAGTCTGCAATTGCGGCATCTGGTTCATGTTGATTGAAGCAATGTTATCAGCAGTCATGAACTCGGTCAAGTACGGATAGTAGGCATTCTCACTCAATGCAATCGTAGTACCACCTAACCGCAGCTGCACCAATTGTGTATTCTGCGAAAGATCGCAGTTTTTCAATCCTGCATTATTCTGCAGATTCAAGTAGGTTAAATTAGGACATGTGGTCAGATCCACTGAGATTACTTTCGAGTTCTCCAAATTCAACCGTTTCAAATTCTCTGAATTTGCAGGCAGTTGTACAGCACTTACGCTGGTGGATGACAACTCTAATTGCTCCAAACGATCCAATGCAGACACATCTACTGTACCAGCCAATATTTCGGGCATTGAGCTGAGCGAAAGATTGGTCAAACGCTTTGTCTCCTCATCAGACCACTCGATCCAGACAGTACCACAGTCATCCCCCAAGTTGATAGAACCGTTTTCCTTCCAACCCCCATTATTGAACCAATCTTTCAACCCTTGATTGTTCGAATTATAAACGATGGTTGCCAATGCATCTACATCCCTCTGATCATAACCTTGCGCACTTTGCTGGCCTCCCAATACTTTAAATGTATTGATCTCCAAGATCCAGCCACTCGAAGAGTTCACCGTAACATCTCTTGCAAAGGCTTTGTTCCAGATCTTGCATCGATAACGTCGCTCATCATTGAGAGGAACATTCTCGCTGACAACGTATATACCAGGTTTATCCGTAGGAACGAACAACGACTTCTCTTCCGTAT
>JBJECC010000216.1:0-5861 GCA_051870655.1 Parabacteroides sp.
GTCAATCTACTCTGATTTGTATTTTCGATAAATATATCATATTGAATATCAGTTATATATAATGAAACCTTCATACTTTCAATCTACTTTAGGGTTACTGATACACAGATCAGTGTCTATGGCCGAGTAATTTTGTGTCGTCAACAACAAAATGAAAGGACATATGAAAAAGTCAATGAAAAAAATCGTGGCAAGTGCCATGTTCCTTTTGCCTGCTATAGTGCCGGCAGTTGCCCAGCACCCCAACAAACAGCTGGTCAATCAGAACACCCCGTCTTATGCGGAATATTTTTCATGGGTGAATAACACCAATGAAGGGACAACCGAAAGCAATACGTTTATTAATTTCGACTTCTTCCAGTGGATGAAAGAACGCTATGGTATGCAGCTTGACATCTATGCTTTCGATGCCGGTGCCATTGATGGTGCCAAAATGTATGGAGATATGAGCAACTCCCGTTTCATGAAGCATTTTCCCAATGGATTTGCCCCGATCGCCAATCGCGCGAAAGCTATGGGGATGTCGTTAGGTCTATGGGGAGGACCTGATGGTTTCGGGACAACAGATGAAGAGGCAAAAGCACGGATTGCGATGATGAAAAGTCTTGTGACCGATTTCAATTTCCGCCTTTTCAAACTGGATGCAGTCTGCGGACAACTTCGCGAGGATAAATACGAGTATTTTGACAACATGATGACTGAAATTCGCAACTATGCACCTGATTTTATCTTCCTCAACCATCGGCTGCAACTTGGCAAAGGAACAAAACATTCCACCACGTACCTGTTGGGAGGAGACGAAACCTACATAGACGTTCACATGAGCAATGACATGACTGCCCCTCACCACCGTGCAAAAGCATTGGCCCGTAAACTTCCTGAAGGCCTGACACGCTTGACCGAAGACCATGGGGTATGCCTTTCTTCATGTCTTGACGGATGGGAAGACGACCTCATTCTACAAGCATTCAACCGCAACCTCATCATGGCCCCTCAGATTTATGCCAACCCTTGGCTACTAAGAGATGAGGAGCTTTCTTATCTGGCCTATATCTTTAATCTGCATCGCGACTATCGTGACATTCTTGTTGCCGGGAAACCCCTTCCTGAAGCGCAATATGGACCAGAAGCCGTGACACGTGGGGATGGCAAAACACAGTTCATCACGTTGCGTAACCTTACATGGAATACAAAAAAATATAAGATCAAGCTGGATTCTGTGGCTGGTTTGGAGAACAAAAAGGATGTGAAGGTAAGGCTTTACCATCCTTATATCCTTGATCTGGGCACTCATGCCTATGGATCTGAGGTGGAAGTAGAAGTATTGCCTTTTGCCAGCAGCCTGGTGAAACTGACTACAGACACAGAAAAAGACCGGGTTGCTTTAAGCGGCATACCATATCAGATCATCAATGACCGTACCGGGAATAGCGTTGAAATAAAATTACTGGGCGAAGCAGGACATAAATATAGTGTAAAAATCGAGCGTGGGGCAGAACTGTTTTCATCAGCACAAGTGGAAGGTAAGCAGCTCAGACAACTTCTGAATGGAGGAAAAGCGGAAATAGCATTCACGGGCGAACCGGTTTCACTACAGTGGCATCGCCAAGTCGGGAGGTTGACTGAATGCCCCGTTCCAGAAGATATCAGTTCCATCTATTGGGCAACCTGTTTTGCGGCTGACAACAATGCCTTAGAATGTCGTTCCTTGCAGCGTGCAGGAGAAACAGGAATTGATGTGGTACAGAAAGCGCGTGATGCGTTCTTCAATCAAAATCTATTTCGTGAACGGGAAATATGGGACAAATATATGTTTGACGGAGATCCGACTACCGCGTTTTCCATTTCGATGCGTTGGGGAGATCCACGTGAACAGTCAGAATCCTCCTTCTGCCTCGATCTGGGGAAAGAACAGCTGCTGGACAGCCTTACCATCCATTCTTTTGATGAGTATTCCATCATACCGTTGAAATCAGAGGAAGGTGTCCAGGCCTATGTCTCTTCAGATATGAAACAGTGGAAAGAGATCACATTCATCGCCGGAAGACAGATGAACATTCCACTGCAGGAAGCAGGTAATATACGCTATATCAGGTTCTCCCCCTGTCCTATACGCATCAGTGAAGTCTGCGGTTATAAGGATGGACAATGTGTAAGCCGTGAGGGGTGGCATGCTTCCAACCTTTTCCGGACATACGGTAGCGAACACTGTGCTGCCTCCCAGGTATGGAAAAGCGAATTTACATTGGATCATATTGAAGAAGGTGCCTATCTCTGTATCGCTGTCAACGGTACACATGGCAAAGAGGGAGCGTGGGCAGGTCTGAAGATTGACGGAGAATATGTGGGTTGTCCGGACCGTTCTGTTTCATTTACCTCCAACACATGGGAATATAAAAGCGCAAACAGCGATCGTAACTACACGTATTATGTTCCGCTGACCCAAGAAATGAAAGGTAAAAAAATCGAAGCCTATGTCATGCTACTCAGAGACAATGAGCAGTATGTAAACACCGAAAGACCCGGTGAGGTATTAGAAAGACCTCATGTAAAGGAGGTCAATACGCAAATTGATCCTGAAGTTTGGGTGACTGCGCACCATAAGCCTTACAAAAACAAAGTATTGGTGCTTAAATGAATTCAGCGATGAAAAGAGTGGAAAAGCTCCGGTTTTACGAAAGCCGGGGCTTTCTTTTTTGTCAATCATGCTCATCATGATCCTGTTTCATGACTCAGGCTACCGTTGCTTGAAGCTTTTTTACCTGGAGAAGGTCTGCAAACATATGTGCCATCTTTTCCCGGAGGTTGTCTCATACAACCGTTCCTTTGGCCCTGTTCATAAAGAAGTTGTTGTACGGAGGAAAGTCCTTTGGAAACATTCTCCACTGGCAGCCTGTTTTCACCAAATACAGGATGGCATTCATAATCTCTCCAAGCGAATATTTTCTCTTGCGATGTTGCGGATCCAATATATTTTCCGTAACTTGCCGCTGTTTATCAGTAAGGTTAGTTGAGTACGAGGACATAACTTTAATAGATTGGTACTCATAAAGTTACAACATTCTCCTCAATTAACCTGCTGATTTTCAATTAATCTACATACTGCTATAGCAGTTTTTTCAGTAAAAATTTAAACAGCTTCTTAGATTCATTAATTATATCATTCATGAAAAAGACATTTGCGATATTATTGACTGTATTGTCGGTTCTTGTTTCCTGTTCATCCAACGAAATGATGAACGTTGTCACCCCAAATGCACAACAGATAGCTTGGGCCGATGCTGAAATCGGAGTATTAATCCATTTTGACATGCCTGTTTATCAACCAGACTACAATTTCAGGGAATGGGGAACGCATCCGGACGCTTCCATTTTCAACCCAACAGAATTGAATACCGACCAATGGCTGGAAACCGCACATAAACTAGGAGCCAAATATGCCGTCCTTGTAGCCAAGCATTGTAGCGGATTCAGCCTTTGGCCTACAGAAGCACACGACTATAGCATAAAACAATCTCCTTGGAAAAACGGTAAAGGTGATATTGTTGCCGATTTTATTGCTTCCTGTAAGAAGTACAATATCAAACCGGGTATTTATGCCAGTACAACGGCAAACGGTTATCTGTATGTTGACAATCCCGGTGTTGTCCAAAAAGGCAGTCCAGTTACGCAGGAAGAATATAACAAAATCGTAACGCAACAATTGACCGAGTTATGGACCAATTACGGGGAATTATTTGAAATATGGTTTGACGGGGGTGTTCTTTCCCAAAAGCAGGGCGGTACAGATGTGTTATCTCTGATCCAGAAGCTTCAGCCCAACGCAATTGCATTCCAAGGTCCGTACGGATACCCTAATCTGGTCAGATGGGTAGGTAACGAGAAAGGTGTTGCCCCTTATCCATGCTGGTCCACTGCAGATTCTACAACCAATGCCGACGGTACACTGGTTATAGAAGGTTTGAACGGTGATTCTTCAGCTCCGTTCTGGTGTCCGGGGGAATCTGATTTCACCCTGCGCTGGAACCGTTCTTTCCAAGGTGGCTGGTTCTGGAAAGCCGGACAGGACAGCATGATGTTTACCCTCCCTGAGTTACTGGAAAAATATGAGACCAGTGTAGGTAGAAACACAAATATGCTGTTGGGAATGGTTATCGATGAGAGAGGACTTGTCCCGGACGCTGATGTCTGCCAAATAGAAGCGTTAGGCAAGGAGATTGTACGTCAATATGGTAATCCGCTGCAACAAACATCGGGCACTGGATCGGAATTTGTCATTGTTTTCGACCAGCCGGTCAGTATCAACCGCGTCATCTTGCAGGAAGATATCTCCAAAGGTGAACGGGTTCTGAGATATACCGTGAAAGGTAAAAAGAATGATGAATGGATTGACCTTTCTTCGGGTAGCTGTATCGGTCATAAACATATAGAAAAGTTTGAAGCACAAACGCTTGATGCTATCAAATTAGTAGTTGATGAATCAAAAGCTAATCCACAGATCCTCAACTTTTCGGTTTTTGAAACAATCTGAATCTCTTATCCAAAAAGAAACGAATCGGGATGAAGTTCCTGTACTGGTAAAAAGGCGTATGAGATCGACCTCCATCTTTATACATTAGATGAGAATAGGGTTGCGAACGTTATTGGTTTATTTCTTTTGTCATATATTCCTTTTTATTGCCTATTATGTGGTAAAAGTCCAGAAATAAAACAGACCAGTATTCTGTTGTTAATCACCTATCAAAGGTAAGAATTTCTGAGCTCAGTAGCTTGTTAGTGGGGAAGAGATCCGTGTTTCCTATTCAGGATAGGTCTCTATGTAATAATCCATGGCTTTGCAAATCTACTATAAGGCTTCAGGTGATGATCTGTCTCTTTCGTCCAGCCAAGGCTGGACGGTTGATGAAGATAACTTCATTGGCACTTGATATTAGCTTCTATGACCGTCCAGCCTTGGCTGGACGAACAAGTCAGACATATAGCCGGAAACTGGATAGCAAATACAACGGTCCAGTAAGGCAATAAACATCTGATCCGGTCAATAGAGAAGGGAAGCGGTAAGGCTTCATCATCCAAACAGTAGGAAAATCAATCCAAGTTAACACTTAATGTTAACGCTCAATCGTCCTCTCCTCGCAGGTCTTTCACCTCCTGATTATCGCTTCTACGGGGAGAAAAATTTGTTTCCTCGCGAGGAAACAAAAATTCATGCCCTAAATCTGAATTGGCAGCAGAGGTCCGGACCGTTAACAGCGTTAACGTTAATTTGAATCGGCAGGACAGAGAATCTTTTGGGCATTTGGGAATCGTTTTGTGGATTTCTCATCGAAAAGCAATACATTTGTAGCAAGTTGTAAAAGATATTTAGAGTTCAGGCAACGTTTGATAGATGATGTTGTGGCAGGACAAATATGTGTGGCAGAGCCACAGAAAGGAGATGCGCAATGAAAAGCGATGTAGAAGAAAGAGCCATGTTTGTATCGTTCTGTATAGAGCAATACGCCAAGGCCAAAAACATGTCAACAGGAGATGTGGTGAATCTGTTTGAGCAATATGGAATCACAGAACACTTCTGTGAGTTCTATGATGTGCTCCATACCCAAGGACACAATTGGCTGATAGAAGAAATAGACGAAATGATAGACAACAGGAAAAAATGAGCAAGATATATCATGGAAGTTTCGAGGTGGTAGAAAACCCAGAGATACGGCAACCTAATCGTTCGCTGGATTATGGTTCTGGATTTTACACGACAACATCCTTTGCACAGGCCAAGAAGCTTGTAGAGCGGAGGATGAAAAACAAAGGCGTTCACGCAGGTCATGTGAATGTGTACGGATTGGACGAAAAAGCCTTGGGGA
>JBJECC010000217.1:0-27707 GCA_051870655.1 Parabacteroides sp.
CCTGTCTGTCCTCTATACCACTTATTGCGTGTAAAAGCCATTACTCTAAAAACAATATAGATTCAAAAACATGAAAAGCCTAAAAGTTCCTTTTTTGCCCACATTGGATGTGCTGGATCTCTCTTCGGCCGGATTGCTGTTAGAGGGAAGAGCCCATCGTGAATTTATCGATTCAATCAATTGGGAAGAATATCCGTATAAACCGATAACCGCATTCGACATTGCCCGGTCGTCGTCACGGTTGTATATCCGTTACTTTGTCAAGTGCAACTCGTTGAAAGCGATTTATCAGTATGACAATTCACCCGTCCATCTGGACAGCTGCGTGGAGTTTTTCATGCAGAAACAGGGTGATGTGGAGTATATGAATTTTGAATTCAACTGTATTGGTACCTGCGATGCGGCCCGCCGTCAGTCACGGGAGATAAAGACTTCGCTGTCAAGCGATGAATACGCACAGATCGAGCGTCATTCGTCATTGGAGAACAAGCCTTTCGAAGAGCAGTTGGGCAATTACTCCTGGGAGTTGATCGTGGCGATTCCTTTCGAACTGATGGGGCTGGATCCGCAGAATCTGCCGGAGAAAATCCGCGGAAACTTCTATAAATGTGCGGATGACACCGCCATGCCCCACTTCGTCAGCTGGAACCCGATCGACCTGCCCAAGCCGGATTTCCATTGCCCGGACTTCTTCGGAGAGATCTACTTCTAAGTAGCTCCGGATAGCTGCCGGAGACCCCGGAGGAGTTATCAACAGTTGATGCGATTTATCAACAAAACAGGGATTGTTTAGCCGGAACTGGAGTCGGTTCCGGTATAAATGATTAGTTTTGTCCCGGAAATTAATAGAGTTTAGTTTTAGAATGGGAAAGATTATCGCTTTAGCAAATCAAAAAGGCGGTGTAGGCAAGACAACGACGACCATCAATTTGGCCGCCTCCTTGGCCGCTTTGGAGAAGAAAGTGTTAGTGGTGGATGCCGATCCGCAGGCAAATGCCTCTTCGGGATTGGGTGTTGACATCCGCAATGTACAGCTTTCGGTCTATGAGTGCTTGGTGAATGGAGATGATGCGAAAGGCGCCATTACCCACACGGAGGTAGAAGGGCTGGATATCATTCCTTCTCACATCGATCTGGTAGGTGCCGAGATTGAGATGTTGAATTTGGACAATCGCGAACAGATCATGAAACAGGTCCTGACCCCGTTGAAAGAGGAGTATGACTTTGTGCTGATCGACTGTTCTCCCTCGTTGGGACTGATCACGGTGAACGCGCTGACAGCGGCCGATTCGGTGATTATCCCGGTGCAATGTGAATATTTTGCCCTGGAGGGAATCAGTAAACTGTTGAATACAATCAAGATCATTAAGTCCAAGTTGAATCCTGCATTGGAAATTGAGGGCTTCTTGCTGACCATGTATGATTCGCGTTTACGCTTGGCCAATCAAATTTATGAAGAGGTGAAGCGTCCGTTCCGTGAGCTGGTGTTCAAAACGGTGATCCAGCGTAACGTCAAATTGAGTGAGGCTTCAAGCTATGGAAAACCTGTCCTGTTGTATGATGCGGACTCCAAAGGGGCCATCAACCACATGCAGCTGGCACAGGAGGTGATAGAAAAGAACAAGTAATTATGGCTACATTTAAAAGATCGGCACTGGGCCGGGGGTTGGACGCACTGATTACGATGGATGATCTGAAAACAAGCGGGTCATCATCCATCAGTGAGATCGAGTTGAGCAAGATCGAGCCGAACCCGGAACAGCCTCGTTCCTCCTTTGAGTCGGAGACGTTGGCTGAACTGGCCCAATCCATCCGTTCGATCGGCGTGATCCAACCGATCACGTTGAAAGAGACCGGGCCGGACAAATACATGATCATTTCCGGCGAACGGCGTTACCGGGCATGCCAGATGGCCGGCTTGGAGACGATTCCGGCCTATATCAAGACTGCGGCAGACGAGAATGTCGTGGAGATGGCCTTGATCGAGAATATCCAACGTGAGGATCTGAACTCGATTGAGATCGCCTTGGCTTATCAAAAACTGATTGATTCGTATGGCCTTACGCAAGAGCAGCTGAGCGACCGGGTCGGCAAGAAACGGGCTACGATAGCCAATTATCTGCGCTTGCTGAAATTGCCGGCTGAAATCCAGATGGGCCTGAAGAACAAGAAAATCGACATGGGACACGCGCGGGCGTTGATCTCTGTGGAGGATCCGGAAGTGCAGTTGGCTCTGTATGAACAGATCGTGGAGCAGGGATTGTCTGTTCGCAGCGTGGAAGAGTTGGTACGCACCGCCGCCGAAGGGGGTGAGATTCCGGTGCGTCCGGCCAAGGAGAAAGCCGGGAAGGCTCCTGTGCGCGAAGAATACAACCTGCTGAAAGAGCATCTCTCACAATTCTTTCAGACCAAGGTCCAGCTCTCTTGTAATGAGAAGGGAAAAGGAAAAATTACCATCCCGTTTGCTTCGGAAGAGGAATTGGAGAAACTAATCATCTTGTTGGACAAACTGAGATGAGAAGGGTTCTCTTGCTTCTGATGCTATTTGTGTGGGGCGTCACGTCGGGCCTGCAGGCCCAAACGGATGACGTCACTACCGATACATCCCTCTCACTGACTCCGGACACTACCGTGCAAAAAGTGCTGGCCGCAGGCGACTCGTTGCCGCTGCCGGCCATTTCCATGAAGCCTGTCTTCAAGCCCAATCCGACCAAGGCGGTTCTTTTTGCCTTGATCCCCGGTATGGGACAGGTATATAACCGGAAATACTGGAAGTTGCCGATCGTCTATGGTGCCTTCATGGGGTGTCTGTATGCCATCACCTGGAACAATCGGAACTATCAGGACTATTCGGATGCCTATCGGGATCTGGTCAACGACCAGCTGAACAAGCTGCCGCAAGAGGAGTGGCACCAGAGCTGGCAGAACATGTCCAGCCGGGATCCGGCCGATCTGTATAAGGATTCGAATTTCCAGACAACTTTGAAAAACCGGAAAGACTATTACCGGCGTTACCGTGATTTGAGTATCATCCTCACCGTGGGTGTCTATGCACTCTCCATGATTGATGCGTATGTGGATGCGCATCTGTTCGACTTTGACATTTCGCCGGATCTCTCCCTTCGGATGGAGCCGGTGATCACACCAAAAAGCAGTTACGGGCCCAGTCAATATGGCCTGAATTGCAGTATCACTTTCTAATCGATATTATGAAGACATTTATTTTGAGTTTACTTTGTTTTTGTTGGGTCGGCCTGACGGCGAATGCTCAGGAAGAGATTTCATTGGATTCGTTGGAGGCCGAAGTGGGTCTGATACCGGAAAGCCTGGATTCCAATTTGGACAGCCTGTTCCGTTCCTGGCATGTGCAGTATTTCTCCAAGAAAGAGGAGTATTGTCACGATGACGAGGAGAATGTCTTTTTCCCCGATTCGGTCTATGCCGAACGGCTGAGCCGTCTGCCCAATCTCATTCCCTTGTCCTATAATAATGTCGTGCGTGACTGCATCGACCTGTATGCGGACCGGAAGCGCAATCTGGTACGTTACATGTTGGGCATGGCCGATTTCTTTTTCCCCCTCATCGAGCAGGTGCTGGACGAACATGGGTTGCCGCTGGAGCTGAAATACCTGGCGGTTGTGGAGAGTGCCCTGAATCCGGTTGCTCTTTCACGGGTAGGCGCCTCCGGATTATGGCAATTCATGTTGCCGACAGGCAAAATCTATGGCTTGCAGATCAACAGTCTGGTGGATGAACGGCTGGATCCGGTCAAAGCCACACAGGCAGCCTGCAAATATTTCAAGGATATGTATGCCATTTATGGCGATTGGAATCTGGTGCTCGCCTCCTACAACTGCGGACCGGGCAATGTCAACAAGGCAATCCGCCGTTCGGGGGGAAAGACCGATTTTTGGGATATTTTCCCCTACTTGCCCAAAGAGACACGTTCGTACGTGCCCCTGTTCATTGCCGCCAATTACATCATGAACTATTATTGCGAACACAATCTGTGTCCCATGCAGACCAGTCTGCCGTTGGCGACCGATACGGTCATGGTCAACAATATGCTGCATTTGCAACAGGTGTCAGACGTGCTCCACATTGATCTGGAGACACTGAAGGCACTGAATCCGCAATACCGGAGAGCGATCATCCCGGGCAACATGAAGCCCTCTGTGCTCAAACTGCCGGCTGCCGAGACCTATGCGTTTGTCGATCAGGCAGACACGATCTATCTGCATCGGGCGGAAGAGCTGCTGGCCCAATGTGAGCCTGTGAATCCCTCCGCCAAACGCACTTCCCAACGGGAGCAGGTGACACATATCGTCAAGTCGGGAGAGACGGCCATCACCATTGCCAACCGCTATGGGGTCACGGCCAAAGAGATCCGTACGTGGAACGGGTTGAAATCGAATCGCGTGCCCAGTGGAAAACGGCTGAAGCTCTATGTGGACAATGGCGGTGTCTCGTTTGCCGCAGCCAAGAAGCGTTCCGGAACCGGGAATGGGGCGAAAACGACGACATCCTCCGTTCCGGCGGGATTTGTCTCCTATACTGTCAAATCCGGAGATTCCCTTTATTCGATCAGCAAGCGGTATCCGGGTGTCTCTGCTGAACAGCTGAAAAAAGCCAATGGACTGACCAGTGCCAACCTGCAACCCGGACAGGTATTGAAGATTCCGGTCAGTTGAGAATTTTTTAGGGCGATGCGGTGGCTGTCCTTTGAATATTCGTATATTTGTAGCTCCCGACAGGGAGCACATTAATGAGATCTGGATAGCATGGATGAGACAAAGGCAACACACGAACCGCAACAGGACGTCAAGCCGACCTTGGCATCGGCAGACGAGAAGTTGATACAGGATGGTTTTCAGCAATTGCTGAATGATTATAACAATTCCAACCACCGCCATAAGGTGGAGATCATCACAAAAGCGTTTAATTTCGCCAATCAGGCACATGCCGGTGTGAAACGACGCTCCGGGGAGCCCTATATCATGCATCCGATAGCCGTAGCGGAGATTGTCTGTAAAGAGATCGGGCTGGGTTCAACCTCTATCTGTGCGGCGTTGCTGCATGATGTGGTGGAAGACACGGAATATACGGTGGATGACATCCGGAATATGTTCGGCGACAAGATCGCCCAGATTGTGGATGGGCTGACGAAGATCTCCGGTGGTATTTTCGGAGAACAGGCTTCTGCCCAGGCCGAGAATTTCCGGAAACTGCTGCTCACCATGAGTGATGACATCCGTGTCATCCTGATCAAGATTGCCGACCGTCTCCACAATATGCGTACATTAGGCTCCATGTTGCCCGCCAAACAGTTCAAGATTGCCGGCGAGACACTCTATCTCTATGCGCCATTAGCCCATCGTCTCGGCCTCTTTACCATCAAGACAGAACTGGAAGACCTGAGTTTCAAATATGAGCACCCGCAGGAATATGCGTTCATCAACTTGAAGCTGCAAGCCTCCGAGAACGTGCGCAACACGCTCTTCGAACATTTTGCCGCGCCGGTACACGAGCGGCTGAACGCGATGGGACTCAATTACGAAATGCGTGCCCGTGTCAAGTCTGTCTATTCCATTTGGAACAAGATGGAGACGAAGAAGGTCTCCTTCGAAGATATCTATGACATTTATGCCGTCCGGATCATTTTCGATCCGCTGCCCGGAGTGGACGAGAAGAACATGTGTTGGGACATCTATTCCGCCATTACGGATATTTACCGGATCCGTCCGGATCGTATCCGGGACTGGGTGAGCCGTCCGAAAGCCAATGGCTATCAGGCATTGCACCTGACTGTCATGGGGCCAGACGGACAATGGGTGGAAATCCAGATCCGCAGCCGTCGGATGGATGAGATTGCCGAAAAGGGATTTGCCGCCCATTGGAAATACAAGGAGCACAACAACGATGACGATACGGAGCTCGACAAATGGTTGCAGACCATTACGGAGATTCTGGAGAGTCCCGATCCGAATGCCTTGGATTTTCTCGACACTATCAAACTGAATCTGTTCAGTTCCGAGATATTTGTCTTTACTCCGAAAGGGGACATCAAGACCCTGCCGCAGGGGGCGACGGCCCTCGACTTTGCCTATGCACTCCATTCCGACATCGGAAACCATTGTATCGGTGCCAAGGTCAACCATCGGCTCGTACCGCTGAGCCATCCCTTGTCAAGCGGAGACCAGGTGGAGGTGTTGACCTCCCGTTCGCAGGAGCCGCAGGCCGAATGGCTGAACTTCACGACGACCGCGAAGGCCCATAGCAAAATCGATGCCGTACTGAAGAAAGCCCGGAAAGAGACGGCCAGAGCAGGCGAAGCGCAGGTGATTGCTGCTTTCCGGAATTCGGAGCTGGAGGCCAATGTCTCCAACATGGACAAGCTGATGATGTACTATGGATTCTCCAAACGGGAAGAGTTCTTCTATGCGGTCAAGAAGGGCGATGTGGTCTTGCCCGACAACCTGAAGAAACTGATGAAGGAGAAGTCGGGTACCAGTCTGTTCAAATATGTCAAGCAGGCCCTGAGTCTGGGCAAGAAAAAGAAGAGCAAGGAATCGACGGTTGCTGTCAACAGGAGCCAGGTGCAGATCGACCGGAAAAAGCCCTACATCTTGCGGGAGGAGGCCTTTGAGCGTAACTATGTGATCGCAGAGTGTTGCAAGCCGATTCCGGGAGACGAAGCATTGGGCTTCATCAACGATGACGGGCCCGTGGTGGTACACAAACGCTCCTGTCCCATTGCCATGCGTTTGAAGAGCAGTTTTGGGGAACGGATTCTCAACACCGAGTGGAGTGCCCATCCCACCGCTTCGTTCGAGGCTACGCTGGAGGTGAAGGGTATCGACTCCATCGGTGTACTGAACACCATCACCAAGACCATCTCCGATGACTTCAATGTCAATATCATCCGGCTGCTGATCGAGGCAAAGGATGGTGTCTTTGAGGGAAAGATCAAGATGAAGGTGCACGATCTGGAGGATATCCAGAAGATGTGTGTCACCCTCTCCCGATTCAAGAATATCCAGTCTGTCAGCCGCATTGCGGATTGACAGGCGTCGAGATGTCTTTCAGCTCGACCAGTTTGTTGACAATGGCATACACGGTCAGACCGCTCGCACTGTGAATCTGTAGCTTGCGGGCGATGTTGCGCCGGTGTGTGATCACGGTATGGGTGGAGAGGTAAAGCCGGTCGGCAATTTCGCGATTGGTCATGCCCTTCACGACACAGACAACAATCTCCTTTTCCCGACTGCTCAGCTGGTTCCCCTCTTCCCCTTCGGGCTCTTCCGGCTCCTCTTTGAGAAGGGTCTCCAGTTTGTTCCGGATCTCATCGGCCGTATCGAACAGTCCGATCTGTTCGTCATAGGTGCGAAGCAACACGCCATCGATAGACATTCCGTTGAGGGCCACACATTTCATCTGTTCGCAGCCGGTCTCTTCTTTCAGTCGTTGTAATGTATAATAACCGGGAATGAGCGGATTGATGATCAGTACATCCGGATGATGCAGCCGCAGGACATCCGGCAACGTGTCGGGCGAAAGAATTTCGACCAGTTGCAGGCGGAATCCGGTCAGCCGCTTCAGGAGGCTCTCAATACCGGTTCGGACGATCTCTGACGGTTCAGCAATCGCCACTTTCAAATGGGTACTCATAGGTTCATTTTTTGTCGTTCTTTTTCCAGGTCCATGACGGCCGGTACAAACAGATCGTCTTCCACCCGTGTATGGGAGGCAAGATCCTCTTCTGTGGCAAAGATGTCGAAAAGGACGCTGTTCAGCAGATGGCCTCCTTTTCCGGGGTAATACTTGATCAAGATGTTTTTCAATTCGGCTATTTTCATTTCCACCTGGTCATGTTTCTTCCGAAAGATGCCGATGTGGTAGGTCGTCTCCGCCTTTCCTTCCAGCAGGGAGCGGACATACGGAAAGACGGTCTGCTCCTCATAAGACATGTGCTTGTTCACCTCTTCGGCATAGTCGTCGAAGAATTTGCCGATGATGAAGGCCACATCTTCGGGACAATCCGCTGTGGCATTGGCCAGTTTCCGGCGGATGTTGGGCAGCCGGAAGTTGAGGAAATAGTCGTGTGCATTGTGCAGATAGCGGATCAGTGTCTCGATCGACAATGCTTGTGGCGGTTGGACGACAGAGCGGATGGTCTCATCGGCCAGGAAATTGACGACCGTCAGGAACGTGTGCGCATCGACGCCGTTGCGTCGGCACACTTCACCGATATTCTCTTCGCCAAATCCCAACGCGATTCCAAAACGGCTCATGACAAGAACCATCGGATAATTCTCGCAGATGAGATCGCTCATCTTGTCGCATTCTCGGTATTTTCCATTTTTATACATAGGCTTTCTACGAATGTATGAGGTTGATTTTGTGCTCAAAGATAATTCATTTTCCGGATAATACATTAATAGGCAGGAAAAGATGCCTCTTTCCAGGGGACAATCGCCATGCATTCTGTCTCGATCAGCCATCCCGGGCGACAGACCGGAGCCTGCACGATGAGTAGGGGCAATTGCGGATAATGCCGGGCAAAGAACCCCTTCACGGCTGTGTAGTCAGCCGGGTCGCGCAAGTAGGTGATGGCCTGCACGATATGGCCGATTGTTGCATCCGCCTCTTCCAATAGGGCCTGAATGTTCTCCATCATGCGCCGGGCTTGCTGTTCGATGTGGCCCGGAAAAAGGATTTCTCCCCGGTTGTCTATGCTGGCGGTTCCGGAAATGAATAGATGTTTGCGGTCTCCATAAGTCACTGCCGTCCCCCGTTCAAAGGTGACTCCATACTCATACGTCGGATTCAGATAGGCCGGAGCATACAGGTAACGCACCTGTTCCGGTTGCAGTCCCTCCACCGCATAACCATCCATCTGTACATAAACGGCCGGATCCGCATGGCGTCCCTCAATGCCGGTACTGGCAATGTAGTGCGTCTTTTTTGTCAGTCCTTGTGTCATGAAAAGTTCACGACGGGCCTTCACGACACCGGCATAGTTGACATCCACGTTCTGCACGAAGAGCCAGGTGCGCAGACAGTTGTCTTTCAGGGTACATTGGTGGCTATGCAGCAATGTGACATACTCTTCCAATAGCAGACGGGTCTGGAACTCCGAGGTGTCTGCCTTGGCATGCAAGCCGGCACACCAATGGTGGCGGTAGCCATTGTGTGAGGCGGTGAGCCAGCCATGATGATCCGTCCCTATGTGCATTCCCCGTTGCAGATAACACCATAAGGCTACTTTCGTGCCGTTAGAGGGAGCCTGCTGGACCACCGAATAGGGGCAGGCCCCATCCTCCGACTGCTCTACCTGACGGATCTGGTTGGCGGCATCACTGAGAAAATAGCGTTTGAACAATGCTTGTACACCGTTTGCCTCCTCACGTTCCAGCCAGTGGCGATAAGCCGCCTGTATCTGTTCCAACTGCTGTTCGAACGAGAGGCCGGCCCGGGCCACAGAGATCAACAGGTGAAACTCCGTCACTCCATCCGCAGCCCCCTCGAAGCGGCTCTCCTGTATTTCAATCGTTTCATTCCTTTGCTCCATTGTCAATCCAAGTATTGATGAGTGTCAACAATTCAGCCTCCGGCAATACATCCGTATGATTATACCGGACAATGTCTTCCGAAAGGATCTGGGGTAAAAAACTCTTTTTGGCCGAACCGGGTAGGACATAATAACGCCCCTCCGGGGAAAGATCCGCCACTTGTTTCACCAACGCGGGATAACTTTTCCCGGTTGACAGATGCAGTCCGGCGGCTGCATGGTCTGAATCACCATGGCAAGCCACACAATAGCGGTCCAACACCTGTGTCTGGATCCGGTCGAAACAGGCCACGTCGATCTGGTCCACCGGCAGTACGATGTCTTTTCCGTCAGACGGGCAGAGATAATAGGAGTAGATCAGTTTCCGGCCTTTCGTCAGCAAGGAGATGCCGAGGGCCTGTGTTTCATCCGGCAATCCGTTGAGTGACAATGTCACCACGTCCGATTCCGATTTGGGAGCAGCAATCTGTTTGGAGAGCAAGGGCGTCTCCGCATCCGTTCCATAGGCGGCAAAGACCAGATCGTAGGCCGAGGGCCAGGCTTCGAGCCCCCGGAAACTGACCTGCATGGTGGCTTTGAATCCGTCTGCCTCCTCCGGAGTGGCAACAGGCAAGTCCCCGTCGTCACAGGAGGAGAACAGCACGGACCAAACAGCTAATAAATAAAATGTATAGAATTGTCTCATCTTCCATCTTCCCATTTAGAATGAATATTGCAAAAGGGCGACAGCCGAGTGCATCGGCAGGTTGAGGGCATCGTTGTCACGATCCAACTGGGTGTCATGTCCTGTCCGCCCCGTGTATTGATACATCATCTGCAATTTCAGATTGAAATTGGAGAAGAAGTAGTTAAACCCGACAGCCGGCAGGTTCAGGAGACCGGCCCGATTGGTTCCGTTGCGATCCATCCAGTCATAGCGGGCTGCCAACTGCCATTTGTCGGTCACAAAGTAGCCGGCTTGTGCATACGCTCCCCAGAAATGGTACGCCTGTGCGATCTGCTGCCGTTTGGTGAACTTCATGTTCATATAATAGGCCTCAGCCGCCAGATACCAACGCCCCTTCAGCCAGGCGAACTCCAGTCCGGCCCGGAAGTCATTGGTGCTCTCGCTCTCCGACTCCACATTGTAGGAGGTGGAAAGCGCGATCAACAGCTTGTCATTCGTCAGATCATCCGGATTCCCCTGATAGCCGGGCATCTCTCCTTTGGGCAGATAGGCGATTCGTCCTGCATAGAGCAGGGCGGGCAGCCATTTGTGGTCGTCGCTCATCGTCTTGTTGGCGGTATTCACATCAATGCCGGTCCCGTTGAACAGGCCCAGGGCATAGTCCCATTTTCCCCCGATCAATCCATGTAACTGGACTCCCAGATCAAAGCCGGTAGCGAAGATCGGATTGACGGCATTCAGCGAATAGGGGATGTTGACCCGTGTGGTCAACGAAGCAGGCAACGCGGGGAAAAGGGTCTCTCCCAATGTCACCAAATAGGCCTGGTGGCCGGGAGTCTTGAATTTGCCCACTTTCAGGCGAAGCGACTCCTTCATGTTCACGTCAAACCAAGCCTGTTGGAGGAGGGCACCTCCGCTCTTGGCTGCATTCAAGGTAAAGTTGAAGGTGACCTTTCCGAACGCTTTGCCTGAGAAACCGATGAGTGCATTCGGAATGGCAAAGCCGGAGTTGGCGATCCGATCCACTTCCGACAGGTCCATGTCCTCGTCGTCGTAATAGTTGAAGTTGCCCGAAGCCTGAATCAAGGCGTAGGGCTTGAAGAGAAAGTCTCCGGCCTTTGTGTGGAAGGTAAATCCTTTTTTACCTGCCAACGAGACCACGTCGTTTTCCACATAGGTATCGTCCAGGCTGTTTTGGGCCGTCAATCGGCCCGGTTGCAGCAGGCAGAATGCTGACAAAAGCACTCCGCATAATAAAGATCGTTTCATGATGATCTATTGTTTTTGATGTTGTGTGTGTTGTAAATCGGTTGTTGTCAGAGCGAGTTCAGGAACTGGATGACGGCCTCACGCTCCTCTTTCGTCATCCGCGCGAAATGTTCTCGGGAGACCTGTCCCTCTCCGTCGTGCCACATGATCGCCTCTGTCAGATTGCGGGCCCGTCCGTCATGCAGGAAATAGGTGTGTCCGTTCACCTTCTCTTGCAGACCGATGCCCCACAGGGGTGTGGTGCGCCACTCGCATCCTTGCGCCAGGCCGCTCACATACTGGTCGTCCAGTCCGGGGCCCATGTCATGGAGCAGATAATCGGAATAGGGATGGATGGTCTGTCCCCCCAGCCAAGGCAGCTTTGTGCCGTTCAACAGGACGGCTCCCCGCTGGCGGGTGTGCAGGGTAGGCACATGACACAGGTGACATTTGGCCTCGTAGAACAGCTCCTCGCCCCGTTTCACGGTCGCGTTGTTGACATTCCGCCGATAAGGGACTCCGAGCGAATGCAGATACAGATCCACATCTTCCATATCGCGCGTTGTGATCTGGATGCCGTTCATGGCCATGCCCATCATCTGTGTCTGCCCGTAACAGACTTCAAAGGGATAGCGGTCGTTGGTCACTCCCAAATCGGAGGAGAAGCCCAGTTCCACGGTCAGGTCGGCATGTTGCGCTTTGTTGCCACTGACCCCGATCTGGCGTACTCCCCGCTCCGTGATGTAGTTGAGCCGTCCGCTGATGCCATATTGCGGGTAGTTGCTTTGGGCGGCCAGCTTCTGGAGTTCGTCGAGGTCGAGGGCCATCATCTGCCCCATGCCGACATGACGCAACGGAATGCGGACCGTCACGTTCAAGTCTTCGGGCCGGATACTGTCGGCATACCATTCCGTAATCTCATAATGGGGAGTAAGAAGCGAATATTGCTCTCCATCGGGGAAACTGAATCTCTCCTCCGTATAGGTTACGCGAAGTTTGCCCTCCGGTTCCACCCCGTAGATGGACTGGTCGTGCAACACCCGTCCGTAATCCCGAAAGAAAGCTCCATTCTTGCGGGAGATGTACACCAGCATGGAGGAGAAGTTGGCCGCTCCCGAACCGCCCAATGTATGCAGTGTAGGGGTAGTGCGTCCGGCATTCTTATGACAGGCACCACAGGAATAGCCGGCATAAACAGGGCCCATGCCGCCTGTGATGGGATCGGCATCCCCTGTTCGGGCATCATCGTAGAGCGCGTCCCCTGCTGTGAAACGGGTCAGCAGGGAGCCTTCCACCCAGGAGGCGGGCTGGTCATACGCCTTGCTCGATGCCATGAAGGTCGTCGAGATACCGGCCGAAAGCTCCTCCTGCTTCGCCACGTCCCCGCTGGTTTTCAAGATCAATTTGTCGTCCAACCCCTCCTCGCAAGCCGGGAGGAGGAGCAGGGACAACAAACCTATCCAGGATTTATAGATCATCATTTTCATTTTATCAGCTGTTTTCGAATTCCATATCAATCCAGTTTCAAGGCGCCTTTGGCCTTCACCAACGCATCTCCCAGTTCGGCACAGGCATCCATGGCGGCCTGGATCTCCACATCTTTATCCAAGTGGTTGCGGAAAGGAGCCGGAATCTCATTGATCATCTTTTTGGCATATTCGATTGCCTCCTGAAGGGCCTGATCGGTGGCCGGATCCACACTCTTCACCAAGTCGGAGAGGCTGGTGCCCCGGTTGCCGGTGATGCCTCCGTTGTACGAATTGTCAATGCTGACAATGTTGTTGGTGTAGTCGGTCAGAGAGTTCCAGCTGTACCACGACTCGACGGCCAGGACACCCTCCTCATGGTTGCTCTTGTATTTGTTCCAAGGCTCTCCGATCTTGGCGTCGCCCACCTCACCGGCAATGTCAATGCAACCGTCAAAGATCTGCCCTACGACCGTAGCCAGCGATCCGAAACGTGAGGTGTTGTGCTCCTTGAACTCATCCCCGAAACAGTTGCTGTAATTCTCCACTACATTGTCGGCCGACCAGGCATAGTAGAGCGTTTCCGTATCTTTCAGCAAGCGGTTGGTGACGATCTGTGTGTAACGCGCCTCTGCATCTGTCACCTGCTCTGCCTTGCGCGGGTTGCCACTCTCAAAAAGCAGGTATTCCAACGTGTGGAATCCCCGTACACCCCAAGCGGCCTGCTCGCCATCTGCATCCGCCTCTCCGTCTTCCAGGCCGCCCCAGTTCTGGGTCTTCAGGATGGCATTGATCTCCTCCATCTCCAAAGGCCAGGAGTCGAGCGACGGATCCAACCCCTCATATTCGGCCGGTCCATACAGGAAGGCTTCGCTCTCTTCCCAAGGTTCGCGGGCGGCTCGCCAGGCATCGCAGGCGGCATCCAAATGGGCCTGTGTCCGTTGGTTCAGGAAAAGCGTCACGGCTGTCTGTAGGTCTGTCACGCGGTTCTTCATGGCCAGATAGGTCGGAATGACGGTCTTGTCGACATACGCCTCCACAGCGGCCTGAGCCATCTGTTGGTCCACTACATCCTCAAAGGTGTTTCCCCCTTGCGGGGTGTCGGGGGCATCATTCTCGCTACAGGCCATGCATCCACAGGAGAGAACCGCACACAAGGCGGCACCTCTCATCCAAGTACTGATTTGATTCTTCTTCATGATCGTTATAATATTTATATTTATTGTTGATAATCCGGGTATTTGTTATTTTGACCAGAACCAGCCGATATAGGCCAGTCCGACCGATATGAGATTCTCGCTGTTGTATTTCCCTCCGCCAATCCGACGGTTCGTATAGTCCGCCTTCACCACCAGATTGGGCAGGGCATAGTAATTGGCCCCTACCGTCCACGCATTCACCTGAAACCGTTCGTCGGCCGTAATGCCCTCCGCCACTTTCTCCATCGTGTTGTAATATTCGTAGCGCAGGAAGGGGAAAATGCGTGGAGCCTGTTTCGCCTGGTTAAACAGGGAGACCACATTATAGCCGATCTCGCCGGCATAGCTGACGGCATTCTTGCCTACCGTCGTACGGGTGTAGCCGCTGTTGCTGCTCATCTGGGCAATGATCCGGTTCAGTTTGTAGCTGTCGCCCAGGTTCCCATATACGCCGTTCGCCCGGAAGATCAGGTTACGGCCTCTGTATTGGGCGTCCAGTGTGACGATCTGCACGTCGCAGGAGAGTCCGGTCGTCTTGCTGGGTTTGGAGGCATTCTTGGCCGTCCGGTTGTAATAGCCGGAGAATCCGAACCGCCAAGGGGTGGTCGGGCTCCAGTTCACACGGAGGGCAACCGCCGGAGAGGTGAAGACGTCCCCTTCGAACATCCCCTGTTTGCCGCTGGCAATCCACTGCTCGCGGGAGAATCCCAGCGGATCCAGTCCGGCCACCAGCATGGCTTCATATTGTACCCGTCCAAGGGTACCGAAGAGGGAGATACCGGTCTCATGCCAGGTGGAGGGTAGGATGGTGGTCTCGCCCTCCGGCCGATAGACCCCGAAGAACTGGATCGGCTCATGATGGGCGTTGGTCAGTCCGACCGGTACGATCAAATGGCCTGCCCGTACATTGAAGGCCGGATGGATCAGCTTGGTGATGTGGAACTGTTCCAACGCCACTTCGCCACCCTTCTCGATTTCCGTCTCATATTCGCCATTCTCACTTCGCCACTCCATTTCGCGGGAGGCTCCTGTGCCCCCATATTCCCATTCGATTTCTGCCCCCAGAATCCAGGTGGGTGTAAACTTATAGTCCAGGGCGAGGACGAAACGGGGGATGGAGATGCTGCCCCGGTTCTCTTTGGACGATCCGTTGGGCAGAATCCGGTTGGGCCCGTAATCCATATAGCTGGCGGCCATCTCTCCGTAGCCTCCGATCCGGAACCGGCTGTAGTTGTCACCATAGAGTTGTGCCGACCGGTTGGCTGCACTTCCTTCCCGTTCGTCAGCCTGCACTGTGAGGCCTGCTCCCAGACAGACTATTGCGATCAGTTGCGTTAACTTTCTCATTGCTTTTGCTAATTTTTTTTCCGGCAAAATTAGCGGGACACGCTCCGGTAGGCAATCGCAACAAGTAGGTATAAAAATGCCTCTTTTACCTATTTGGTGGTATTTTCAGGAAAAACGGGGACAAAAACAGGAAAAATCATGGCAATTAGGTATCAGCAACCCCATTATACCTACATTTAGGTATTGCCGGAGGCCCGGAACGCCTCTATCTTTGCCCCTGCAAATTAGATGTTGATACTGTTAATATAATCGCTATGAACGATGGCTGAAACCGACACTATATTATGTAAGCATATAAGATGAATATAGGAAAGGGAACCCCTCTGCGAAGACCGGTTCCCTTTTTTTGCCTCTTCCCGTTCCGTTTCCCTGGAGCCTATAGGAAAATGGATAGGATAAGGCAGGAAAAAGTATGCAATACGCCATGAAATGTTTGTTCAAAAGTTTTGAACGGACGTTCAAAATAATCGAACGGACATTCAAAACTGCTGAACGGACGTTCAATTGTTTTGAACGAAAAATTCATCCGGTATCCTGATCATTTTCCTGCCTGCTTGAGAACAAAGGGGAGTGCATCACACAGGATTTTCTCCCGCAAGGGAAATGGGTGTCGGAATAATCGTTACCTTTGCGACAGGTGTAAAGTTCAATGAATAAAACAATACGGATATGAATGTAAATGAAAGAATCAAGATTTGGGTGGGCGACATCACGCGCTTACAGGTGGATGCGATTGTGAATGCAGCCAACTGCTCGTTGCTGGGTGGCGGTGGCGTGGATGGAGCCATTCATCGGGCCGCTGGCAGAGGGCTGCTGGAAGAGTGCAGGACCTTGCATGGATGTCCGACGGGACAGAGCAAAATGACGGATGCCTATCTGCTGCCCTGCAAGAAGGTGATTCATACGGTGGGTCCTGTCTGGACCGGAGGCGGTCGGGGAGAGGCCGGCCTGTTGCGATCCTGTTACGATACCGCTTTGCAGCTGGCAGAAGCACATCAGTTGAAGAGCATTGCATTTCCCTGCATCAGTACGGGAGTCTATCGTTTCCCGAAGCGGGAGGCAGCTGCCATTGCCTTGGAGACAATCCGCAAGCATATTGAAAACGGTTCTTACACCGGTGAAGTCATCCTCTGTTGTTTTAGTGAATCGGATGCGGCCCTCTATGCAGAATTGATGGCGCATCGTTGAGTTTCAGTTGACAAGCATAAGGAAAAGGGGCAGATAATCTTTCAGCTCCTTTTTCAATATCTCCAGGGCCCGGTTGCGGTAACGTTCCACTGTCCGTACCGAAACATCCATCCGCTGGGCCACTTCTTCCAGGCTTCGATGCTCCATGCGGTTCATTTCGAAAGCTACTCGATATTCCGGAGGCAGTTTGGCAAGTGTCTGTGCCATCAGGGATTCCAATTCCTGCAACAGATACAACCGGTCCTCCTCCATAAACTTTTCCGGTTCGTTGAGAAGCCTCTCCTGATAGGCTTGGATCATTTCCTGCCGGCGCAGGTAGTTCAGGCTCTCGTTTTTGACACATGTGATCAGATAGTTCTCTGCCGAGACCTGCACGGAGATGCTTTTCCGTTTTTCCCACAAGTGGACAAATATCTCTTGCACAATATCCTCCCGGACTGACAAATCATCGATGAACCGTTTGGCAAATAGACACAAAGAGGCATAGTAATGTTCGAACAGATAACGGAATGCCTGTTCGTCATCTTGTACGGCAATCCTCCAAAGGATCGCATCCACATCGGTTGTCTGCTGCTTGCTACTCATCGGTCTTCTTTGTTCACATGGGGGCAAAGAAACAAAATATGACGGGTGTGACAAAAATATTTTTAAAAAAAACAGGGTTTTGTTGTCGGATTTTGTCTCTTTGTGTGTCTATCTTATAGAAAAAGCAAAGAAACATGAATCAACAAGACGACATATCCTCTCTTCTGAAACAGGCGAAGCAGTTGGATGCGGACATCCGGGAGTATCAATCCATTGATGTATCGCAGGCATGGGTACGTACATGGAACCGTTGTGGGGCACCCTCCCGTTCCCGTCACATTCCCATGCTACTGTGGCGTGTGGCTGCCTGTCTGTTATTTCCCTTTATCCTTTCGACCATTCTGTTGGGATACCTTTATTATGAAGAGATACAGCGGGTAGAGCCGATGGCTTATGTAGAGGCTGTGGCTGCGCCCGGACTGGTGACACGTATAGAGTTGCCGGACAGTTCGTCCGTGTGGCTCAACTCCGGAAGCCGCTTGCGGTATCCTTCCCGCTTTGAGGAAAAAGAACGGTTGGTGGAGCTGGAGGGAGAGGGCTTTTTCGAAGTGAAAGCCGATCGTGAACACCCCTTTACCGTGGGGGTGCCGCAAGGCATGAAAGTGACGGCACACGGAACGAAATTCAATGTGAGTGCCTATGCCGATGATGAGGAGCTGAAGACCACGTTGGTGAATGGAGTCGTGGATGTGAAGCTGGGAAACCAACAGGTTACATTGAAGCCCAATGAACAGGCCCGTCTGAACCTGATGGCACATCGACTGACCCTTGCGGATGTCTATGTCGATGAAGAGACAGCCTGGCGTGAGGGGCGTTTGGTGTTCCGGAATACCCCTTTGGATGAGATCATGAAAAAACTTTCCCGGAAATACAATGTCGATATCGAACTGCATTGTGCCGATCCGGGCAAACATACGTTCCGCGCCAATTTCTCGACGGAAAATGTCACGCAGATTCTGGATTATCTGCGGATGGCCGCACCGATCCGCTGGGCATTCAAACCGGTGGAACAACGAGACGACTACACCTATCCGCGCCAACGGATCGAGGTGTGGGTCAAGGATAAATGACAAATTATACTTGTTTAATAGATAATTATACCATTATGTATTGTAGAAAAACACATGAAAAGACCCAGCCCGTCCATGGTATGCCGTGGCCGCGTTTGATGAAGGCTGGTTTGTGTGCATTGCTGATCACCACAGCCCAGCCGGTAGTCGGTAATCTCTATGCACAAAATGCGATTTCACTGTCGTTGCGTAATGTGACGGTGGAACAGGTGTTGGACCGGATCGAGAAGGAGACCGACTATACGTTCATCTTCTCGGACCAGTTGGTGGACCGCAACCGGAAAGTCTCCATCCAGGTCAACGACCAGACTCTGGAGGAGACGTTGCAACAACTGTTTCAAGGAACGAATGTCACGTACCGGATAGTCGATCATCAGGTGATTCTCTCGCGGGCAACTGCCGCCAATCCGCAACAGAGCAGACGGCTGACCGGCGTGATTCAGGATGCCTCCGGCAATCCGCTGATCGGTGCCAATGTGATGGAGAAGGGAACCACCAACGGTACCATTTCCGATCTGGACGGTAAGTTCGAATTGAATGTGGCCAAGGGAAGCACCCTGCTCGTCACGTATGTGGGGTATGTCACGCAGGAGGTCCGTGTGGATAACCGCAACACGATCACCATTGTGTTGAAGGAGGATACGGAAGCCCTGGATGAGGTGGTTGTCATCGGTTATGGTTCGGCACGCAAGGGGGACTTGACCGGTCCGATCTCCAGCATCAAAGGCGCTTCGTTGACAGAACGTTCCACACAGATGCTGTCAACGGCCATGCAGGGACAGATCTCCGGTGTGGAGGTGACCCGTTCTTCCGGTACACCGGGTAGTCAGGCAACCATCCGTGTGCGTGGTGTGACGACGCTTTCCACCAACGATCCGTTGGTCATCATTGATGGTGTGCCTGGTTCGCTGAACGATGTGATTGCTTCGGATGTGGAGACCATGAGTGTCTTGAAGGATGCCGCTTCGGCCTCTATCTATGGTTCTCGTGCGGCAGCCGGTGTCATTCTGATTACGACCAAACGCGCCAAAGAGAATAAGTTCAACATCGACTATACCTACGAATACTCCATCGACAAACCGACCACCAAGCCGACCAACGGCAATGTGATCGACTGGATGAATATACAGAATGAGATCAAATGGAACGATGGTGCATCCGATCCCTATTCCCAGTACTCCCAGGAGACGATCAACAGCTGGATGGACAACAACGCGAAGGATCCCTATCATTATCCCAATACAGACTGGGTGAGCCTGCTGTTGAAGAACACCACGTCCCATCAGCAACACAGTTTCAATGTCAGCGGTGGAACGGATAAATTGCAGTCCAAGTTCTCCTTCAACTACCAGACAGCCGATGGCTACTACGACAACAAATCCTACGAACGGTATGCCGGTCGTGTCAACAACGACTACAAGGTGAACGATTGGATCCATGCCAATCTGGATGTCGATTTCTCAGCTTCGGAAAGCATCTCTCCTGCCACAATCAACCCGATTTATTGGGCCTATCTGACCTCCCCCTACTACAATGCCACTTGGGAAGACGGACGATACGCAGAGTCGAAAGCGGGAGCCAACCCGTTGGCCATGTTGAAAGAGGGCGGTACGAACACGACGAATTACTACAAAGTGGGTGGTAAGTTCCAGTTGGATCTGACTCCGTTGAAGGGATTGACCTTGACGGCAGTCTTTGCACCTCGCTATACCTTCACGAATGGGAAAAACTTTGTCAAGAAGGTCAATGTCTATTATGAGGATGGTTCGACCATTGCCGCTCAGAGTAACAAAAATACCTCTCTCTCGGAAACCCGGAACAATACGCAGAGCCGTACCTATCAGTTCTATGCCAACTATCAGAACAAATGGAACGAACATTCGCTGAATGCGATGGTCGGTTATGAGGGCTACAAATACAAATGGGAGAATCTGGGAGCCTCCCGCAACAACTACGAACTGGATTCCTATCCTTATCTGAATATCGGTCCGGAAGATTACCAATACAACTCCGGCAGTGCCGGCCACAATGCCTACCAGTCTGTCTTCGGACGTGTGATGTATTCCTTTAAAGACCGCTATATGTTGCAGGCCAACGTGCGTGGGGATGCCTCTTCCCGTTTCGATTCGGATAGCCGTTGGGGTGTCTTCCCCTCTGTATCGGCCGGTTGGGTGGCTTCGAGCGAGCCCTGGTTCCCGAAAGCGGCCAAAATCGATTACCTGAAGGTACGTGCCTCTATCGGTTCGTTGGGCAACGAGCGGATCGGTTCAGAGTTCCCCTATCAGGCGGCCATCAGTTTCGGAAACAGCTATATGTATGACAAGGCATCCGGATCGGTGACAGCGGTGCAGAATGCGGCACAGGTCTATTATGCCTTCCGCGACATCACGTGGGAGACCACGACCACCTATGACATCGGTATCGACTTGAACCTGTTGGACAGCCGCCTGAACTTTACGGGTGATTACTACTACAAGAAGACCTCCGACATGCTGCTGACGTTGGGTTTCCCCTCGTATGCAGGATTCTCGGCTCCCTCACAGAACGCCGGTGACATGCACACCAAAGGATGGGAAATCGAGTTGGGTTGGCGCGATCAGGTGGGAGACTTCTCTTACGGAGCCTCGTTCAACCTCTCCGACTACCGTTCCAAGATGGGGTACTTGGGTGACAAGCGTACCATCAATGGCAACCAGATCCTGGAAGAGGACTCTTATTATAATGAATGGTATATGTACCAGACCGATGGATTGTTCATCACCGATGCCGATCTGTATGATGCGAACGGCAATAAATACCCGACCCTGACCGCCAACGACAAGGCCGGTAACATCAAGTATGTGGATGTGGATGGCAACGGAGTCATCAATGCCGATGACAAGGTGCGCTTGGGCAACTCCCTGCCGGAGTTCCAGTTCGGTGGAAATGTTTTCGTGGGATGGAAAGGTTGGGATGCCTCCCTCTCGTTCCAGGGAGTCGGACACCAGAATGTCCTGTTCCGATCAGAATGGATCCAGCCGTTGAAGGAGCAGTGGGGTGCTGTGCCCTCGTTGGTGTTGGGCAACTACTGGAGCCAGCACAATACGGAAGAGCAGAACCGGGCGGCCAAATATCCGCGTCTGACCTATACGAATACGACGAACACCTATACCGGTTCGGACTACTGGCTGATGAACGGAGCCTATTTCCGTGTGAAGAACATCACGTTGGGCTACACCTTGCCGCAACAGCTGATGCAGAAGGTGTATGTGCGCGGCTTGCGTCTCTACTTCTCGGTCAACGATCTGCCGGCGATCAGCCACTATCCGAAAGGATATGATCCGGAATTGGGCTCCAACTCCGACTTCATCTCCACTTCCTTTACATTTGGTGCAAACATTAAATTCTAATTCGCTATGAAACAGTTTAAATATATTATATGTTCCGCTTCGCTATTGGCACTGACCGCATGTGTGGATTTGGATCTGAATCCGTTGTCGGAGGGATCGAGTGAAAGCTGGTACTCATCCCAGGCGGAAATCGAAATGTCAGTCAATGATTTCTATCGGACCGATTTCTTTCCGATTGATGATATGACTTGGAGCGATGACGTAACCGCCCGTAATACGACATCCAGTGTTCAGAACGGTACGTTGACAGCCGAGAATGGGACCATTGCCACCCGTTGGCAGAACTATTACAAGGGGATTGCCCGTGCCCTGCGTCTGCTGAACAACATGGACAAGGCGCGTGAAATGGGTGTGTCGGAATCGGACATCACCCAGTATGAGGGCGAAGCCTATTTCTACATGGGGTATGCCTACGGTATGTTGGCCTTCCATTGGGGCGATGCCATTCTGGACAAGGTCGGTATGAGTCTGGAGGAGGCCTATGCAGCTACCCGGTCGCCGAAGTCGGAGGTATTGGCGTTCAGCTATGAGTGTTTCGACAAGGCAGCCGAACGTCTGCCCTTGAGCTATGGCGGCATTCAGCGGGCTACCAAAGGGGCAGCCTATGCCTTCAAAGCGCGTACGGCACTCTACAACGGGGACTATGCGGTAGCGGCCCAAGCGGCCAAGAACTGCATGGACCTGGGGGTCTATAAGCTGCATGACGACTATCGCGATCTCTTCGTGACCAACTGGTCGGACGAATGGATCTTCTTCTTCCAGGGAGATGTCACTCTGAAGAAATACTACTGGTGCGGTGCGGACGTACAGAACTGCATCAGCCGTCTGTCCGGCGGTTGGGGTGGCCAGAAGGCTCCTTCCTATGAGTTGGTTTGTGCCTATCCCTGTATCGACGGTAAGCCGATCGATGAGTCTCCGCTCTACAACCCGAAGGATCCGTTTGAGAACCGTGACCCGCGTATGGCCATGACCATCGTACCTTTTGCCACAGCCTATTCGAAATGTGTCCTGGACGGCACTTATGATCCGAAGGATTATGCCTGGTTGGGCTATGAATATTCTCCCGATCCCACCCGTACGTCCGTGATGCGTATTTCCGACGGGGCCCAGGTGGGCAACAACGACTCGAAGGCACGTGCCGAACATGCTTCGTACGACGGCTTCCTGTTCAAGAAGTTTATCAACGAACGCTTCCTCGAGAATGGCTATGCCGGTGCACCGACCACCTATCCCGTGATGCGCTATGGCGATGTCCTGCTGATGTATGCCGAGGCGATGATCGAGCAGGACCAATGCACGCAGGAGGTGTTGGATGCCACCCTCAACAAACTGCGCGAACGGGCCTACAACGGAACCGGCCTGACTTATCCGCGCGTCACTGTCGATTCCCAGCAGAAGCTGCGCACCATTCTCCGCACGGAGCGTTTCATCGAAATGGCTTGGGAGGGACATCGCTACAACGACCTGATCCGTTGGCGCATTGCCGGCAAGGTCTATAACCGTCCGGTCTATTTCCTGAAACGGGCCTGGTCAGGCAGCACCGCATGGGAAGGTGACGAGAGCCAGGTCTCTGCCGAATACCAACAGCTGATCAAGAACTGGAAGGAGGGCAACTATCCGCTGGGTGGCGTGCCGCAGATTGATGAGGATGGCATTGCCGATCTGCAACCGATGGTGGATGCCGGTTACATTGTGGTGGCTACGGAACGCAAGTTCAATGAGCAACGTGACTACCTGTGGCCGGTGCCGGCAGCCGATTTGTTGATTAATTCCAATTTGACGCAAAATCCGAACTGGTAATCTTTAGAATTGACTATCTTTAGGGCTCCTCTTGCATCTCCTCGTATCATGAGGAGCCTTTGTTATATCCTTTATCTCTAAAAGACAGATGAAAACGAAGTATTGGTTATATATGTGTGCAGTCCTGTTGGCAGGCTGCACCTCGCAAAAGGAAAGTAAGCCGGCTCCGGACTCCATTTCCGGTATATACCCCCGGTTGGCTTATTATAATAATGAAGGGGAATGTGGAACCGGAGCTGTCGTGCCTTGGGCCGGTCGCCTGTGGGTGATCACCTACGGCCCACACCTGCCCAACGGCTCGTCCGACAAGCTCTATTCGGTCTCTGCCGATTATCAGCAGACGGTCTATCCGGAGAGCATCGGCGGCACACCGGCCAACCGGATGATCCATCCGGAGAGCGGACAACTCTTCATCGGTCCCTATGCGATCGACTCCACCGGGCATGTGCGGGTGATTCCATACGACCGGATGTCAGGCCGCCATACCGGCAATGCCCGCCATCTGACCGACCCGGCCGGCAAGATCTATTACGGCACGATGGAGGAGGGCTTCTATGAGGTGGATGTGAACAGCCTGGCCGTCACAGAACTCTATCCGGACGGCAACCGGAAACAACAGAAGCAAAACGATACGGATGCAGGGCCGATCAACGACCTTCTGCCCGGTGTGCATGGCAAGGGACTCTA
The DNA here is from genome assembly GCA_051870655.1 of Parabacteroides sp. Classification (GTDB taxonomy): domain Bacteria; phylum Bacteroidota; class Bacteroidia; order Bacteroidales; family Tannerellaceae; genus Parabacteroides. Next base: position 24,218 of record JBJECC010000217.1, read on the forward strand.
TTCGGGTCAGGGACATCTCTATTTTTCCGACAATGGGGAGGGCACACAGGAGGCCTTGCAGAAGTTCGATGTGGAGGCAGGCTGCCTCGCCGAATGGGACGGCAAGGACTGGAAGGTGGTGCGCCGGAACCAGTTTACGGAGATCACCGGTCCGGGCGGTATCTGCGGCAATGCGCATCCGGAGACGGATCCGATCTGGGCGACCGGATGGGATTACAAATCGATCCTGCTGGGTGTGCGCGATGCGGACCAGGGATGGGCGTTCTATCGCCTGCCCAAGGCCAGCCACAGCTACGACGGGGCGCACGGGTGGAACACGGAGTGGCCCCGCATCCGCAATGTCGGCACGGAGGAGCAGCCCGACTATCTGATGACGATGCACGGGATGTTCTGGCGCTTCCCGGGTGATTTCACGGCAGACCATGCCGCAGGCATCCGTCCCCGTTCGGCCTATCTGAAGGTGATCGGCGACTTCACCCGCTGGAACGACCAGTTGGTGTTCGGCTGTGACGACTCCGCACAGAAGGAGTTTCTCAACAAACGGAAAGCAAAAGGAAATATAGAAGGACCGGGACAGTCCAACTCGAATCTGTGGTTTACTTCGCTGACGAAGCCGGACGAGTTGGGACCCGCCACTGCCGAAGGGGCGGTCTGGGCGAAGGAGGCGGTACGTGCACAGGAGCCGTCAGACCCCTTCCTGTTCTCCGGTTGGTCTGAACGTACGGCGTGGGCGCGGAACGGTGGCCGACAGGCGGTCACCTTCACTTTCGAAGTGGATCAGGCTGGCAACCGTCAGTGGAAAAGCCTGAAAAGTGTTCGGGTGGAGGCTGGCCAGTCGGTCGCTGTTCCGTTTACCTCGGCTGAAACGGGCGAATGGATCCGGGTGGTGTGCGACAAGAACACGACCGCCACGGTGAGCTTCAACTACACGGCACAGGACAACCGGCTCGATGCGTACGATGCCATTTTCCAGGGCTTGACACCGGTGGGCGAAAGCGAGACCACGGGCGGCCTGCTCTATGGCTTGGGTAACGACCGCCGCGCCTTGGGTCTCTTGGCCAACCGCACGGTGGATGGCAAGACCGAAGAGGTGGGCTACTACGAGATGGGCGACCGGCTGCAGTTAGTCCGTAAGGAGGATCCGGAGACGGCTGGCTTCATCCGCACGAAATTCGCCATTCCGCAGCAGGTCATTACCCTCGACGAGGGCTCCGTCCTGATTGTAGATGATCTGGGCCGCCGCTGGCGGTTGCCGATAGGCGACGAGCCCTATCGCGGACTGACAGAGCAGGGGCTGTTGCGCATCTGCCGCGAGGTGGCTACGGAGCGCGACCTCTTCTCCTGCATGGGCACCTTCTACGAACTGCCGGCGGAGAATGCCGACGGCTACGCCAAGATCCGTCCCGTCAGCACACATCCCTTCCGCATCAACGACTATGCCTCTTACCGGGGTATGCTGGTCTTGACCGGTGTCACGCCGGAAGAGGGGGAGGGGAATCCGCATATCGTGGTCTCTGACGACGGACAGGCTGCGGTCTGGGTCGGTGCGATCGATGACCTCTGGCGTCTCGGCAAACCGGTCGGACAGGGTGGCCCCTGGATGAATGCCCCCGTGAAGGCGGGCGACGTGTCCGATCCCTACCTGATTGCCTTCTACGACCGGAAGCATCTCTCCCTCCAGGCTGACCGGGAGGTGACACTCACCTTGGAGGCCGACCCGACCGGCAACGGCGACTGGATGACCTATCAGACCTGGACGGTACAGGCCGGCCAACCCTGCGAATATGATTTCCCGGAGGGCTTCCAGGCCCGTTGGATCCGTTTCGTGGCGGATCGGGAGGCGCAGGTGACCACCTGGTTGACCTATAAATAAATGTATAATGCATAAAAGTTGGTTGATACTGATCGCATGGGTCTGGAGCCTCTGCTCGGCACTGGCAGCCGGGCAGCCGCTCCAGCCCCGCTTTACGGTGATGGGGATGGGCGATTCCATTACGGAAGGAGGCGACTATTTCACCTGCTATCTCTTTCCCCTGTGGCAACGGCTCTTCACGGCAGGCTACTCCTTCGAGTTCATCGGCCCGCGTGAAAGTGCCTGCCGCATCGGGACACTCCGTCACGCAGGGTTCAGCGGGAAGCCGGTCGAGTTCCTGGCGCAACAGGCAGACAGCCTCTATCGGGCCTATCCGGCCGACTTCGTGCTGCTGCATGCGGGCCATAACCATACGGCCGAAGAGGAACCGGTGGCCGGGATGATCGATGCCTATCGTTCCATCATCCGGCAGATACTGGCCGTCAATCCCAAGGCGCAGATCCTGATCGCGCAGGTGATCCCCAGCGGCAAACTGCCGAAATACAGCTATATACCGGAATTGAACCGCGCCATTGCCGAACTGGTCCGCTCGTTGCACCATTCCCAGGTGCACTTGGTGGATCAGGCATCGGGGTTTGACTGGCCGCAGATGACCGTGGCCGACCGCGTCCATCCGAACCGGGCGGGTGCCGAGCAGATGGGGGAGGTCTGGTTTCAGGCCCTCAGCAAGCTGTTGCTGCCGGCTGGGCAGGAGGCGTTCCGACCGGAGATCATCCCCTACAAGCCCTTGGAGAACGGGGATTCCCTGACCTTGCATCTGTTCCGTCCGGCCTCCACCGGCCCCGACGAGCTGCACCCGGTCATTCTGTTCTTCTTTGGAGGTGGCTGGCAGTACGGCACACCGCTCCAGTTCTATCGGGAGTGTGCCTACTATGCCTCCCGCGGCTTCGTGGCGGTGGCGGTGGATTATCGGATCCAATATCTGTACCATACCACTCCGTTCGAGAGCTTGGCCGATGCCCGGGAGGCGGTCCGCTGGATCCGGCAACAGGCGGATGTGTATCGGATAGACCCGCATCGCGTGGTGGCTGCCGGAGGATCGGCGGGCGGACATCTCGCCGCGGCATTGGGCACGATCGGCACTACGGACACGGCACGGGCCGACTATTGCCCCGATCTCCTCGTGCTCTACTATCCGGTGCTGGACTTTGCCCCGGGGCGCTACTCGCACGAACGGGTCAAGGAGCGTTGGCAGGAGATCTCCCCCTTGCAGCATGTGAGCCGTCAGACACCGGCCACCCTGCTGTTGGTCGGGACGGAGGACCGGATCGCCCCCTATGCGGTGGCCGACGAGTTCCGGCAATCCTTGGAGGAAAAGGGTGTCCGCTGTGAGCTGCACGGCTTTCCGGGACTGGGACACCCCTTGTTCCTCTATCGTCAGCCCCTCACGGAGACCTTCTACGAGGTGCGTCGGCTGACGGATGAGTTTTTGAATCGCAACAATTTTCACTTGAAAGAATAAGACACAATGATGAATACAAGACGATGGTTAGGCGCATGTGCGCTGTGGATGGGCTGCCTTGCGGTGCAGGCGGCCGATCTGTGGGTCGAGGCGGAGAGCTTCGCCCAAAAGGGGGGCTGGGTGGTCGATCAGCAGTTTATGGACCTGATGGGATC
>JBJECC010000218.1:0-5819 GCA_051870655.1 Parabacteroides sp.
GGCAAATTTCAGCTGTTTTCTATAGGATGATTCATGGAATAACTTCTATCTTTGGGGCGGACAACTATTTCTTCAGGCGGATATGTCGTACATTTGGACCATCCCATTCCGCAAGAATTAGGAACTGAGTGATGCCGACAAACAGGAAATCCGTTCTGCCAATGCCGCATTGTATCAAGCACTGGAGCAGGCAGCTCCGGATTCAAATCCCATATTATTCATAGGTGAATTGTAACTCAAAGAGGGACAATCTGCTCGTGGAGAATTATCACCGGCTGAATCTGTTGATGATCCGGAATCTGGACGACGGTTCTTTGAAATACAATATCCGGGGAGATGAACCGGCTATCCGCAATGATACATCCAGCTGACTACGCGGGTCGCGAAGTCTGACGTAAAAAGGCGGGAGAGAAAACGGAGCAGATCCGAGAGCCGGTCAGAGGTATAATAGAGGCGGGGAGTGCGTGTGGTGGCTACACGGACAATGCGACGTGCCACTTGTTCGCTGCTGAGTCCATTGGCCTCATCGTGCTCCATTTGTCTGATGGCTTTCTCCATTTGCGGATATACGTCAAGACCGGTCAGGTCGGTGGTCCGTTTGAAAGCGGTGTGCACATCCCCCGGCATGACACAGGAGACAGGAATCTGATGGGACCGCAATTCGTTGCGCAAGGCAAACGCAAAGGAGTTGATGGCTGCCTTGCTGGCTGAATACATGGCTTGGAAAGGAATGGCATAATGGCCTGCCATTGAACTGACAAACACGATGCGCCCCCGTTCGCCTCCTACGACCGGTTGCTGACGCATGCCTCCCAATGCAGCCTGCACCACTCGGATGGAGCCCCATGTGTTCACATCAAACTGCCGTTGCATCTCATCTTCCCGGGTAAATTCGATAGCTCCTGCTATGCCCATGCCGGCACACAGGATCAGGATGTCGATGCGCCTTTCCCGTTCAAAGACAGTCCGGATGGCTGTCCCGACGCTTGCTTTGTCGGTTACATCACACGCCACATGGATCACATCGGGCTGTGGCTTCTCGCTGCGTGAGAGGTCGTACACTGTGTATCCCTGGTCAGCCAGTAACCGGGCTGAGGCACGTCCGATGCCGGATGAAGCCCCTGTAATCACGATGATTTTCTGTTGTCTGTTCATTGCTTACCTGTCGTATAAAAGCAAAAGTAGGAAGAAAATGGAAATTTTCTTCCTACTTGAGCGTATAATTACGTTGTACTATTCAATTATCTGCCATTTGTCAGATTAATTGTTGTTGCGACGGCGGTCTCCTCTGTCACCACGTTCTGGACGCGGACGACGTTCCGGACGGCTGGTGCGCTCTTCGTAACCTTCCGGTTTAGGCAACAACACTTTGCGTGACAACTTGAACTTGCCTGTTTTCTGGTCGATGTCGATCAATTTGACCGTGATCTTGTCGCCCTCTTTCAGACCGGCCTCTTCTACGGTTTCCAGACGTTTCCAATCGATCTCGGAGATGTGCAGCAAACCATCTTTACCCGGCATGAATTCTACAAAAGCTCCGTAGGGCATGATAGATGAGATCTTGCCCTCATACACTTCACCTACTTCGGGGATTGCGACGATGGCACGGATGGCACGGACGGCTGCATCGATCGTCTCCTTGTTGCAGCCTGAAATCTCGATTTTGCCTACTCCGTCAATCTCTTCGATAGAGATTACGGCACCTGTCTTCTCCTGAATACCCTGGATGATCTTTCCACCCGGGCCAATCACGGCACCGATAAACTCCTTGCCGATGGTCATGTTCTCGATACGCGGAGCGTGCGGCTTCAAGTCAGGACGAGCCTCCGGTTGTGCATCCAGGATCTTGCCCAAGATGTATTCGCGTCCCTCTTTGGCCTGAGCCAAGGCTCTTTCCAGAATCTCGTATGACAGACCATCTACCTTGATATCCATCTGAGTAGCTGTGATACCATCTTTCGTACCTGTCACCTTGAAGTCCATATCACCCAAGTGGTCCTCATCTCCCAAGATGTCAGAAAGAATCGCATAGTTGGTACCTTTGTTTTCCGAGATCAATCCCATGGCAATACCGGAAACCGGCTTCTTCATCGGAACACCCGCATCACGCAATGCCAAGGTACCGGCACAGACAGTCGCCATAGAAGAGGAACCGTTTGATTCCAGAATATCGGAAATCACGCGGATCACATACGGATAGTTAGCCGGAATCATGCGCTTCAAGGCACGCCAAGCCAAGTGACCGTGTCCGATCTCACGACGGCCTACGCCACGTGAAGCTTTGGCCTCTCCGGTAGAGAAGGGCGGGAAGTTATAGTGCAACAGGAACCGTTCTTTTCCATGTACCAGTACATCGTCAATGATTTTCTCATCATCTTTTGTACCCAATGTGACAGTAGAGAGCGACTGTGTCTCACCACGTGTGAAGATGGCTGATCCGTGAGGACCCGGAATGTAGTCGGTCTCGATCCAGATCGGACGGATCTCGTTGGTCTTACGACCGTCCAGACGCTTGCCCTCATCCAGGATGGCACGACGCATGGCCTCTTTCTCTACATCGTGGTAGTAGCGGCCGATCATTTCCACCTTTTCATCGGTCAATTCCTCTTCTGAGAACTGTGCTTTGTACTCTTCCACAATCGCTTCGAAAGCCTCTGTACGCTCCTGCTTTCCGCTGCCGGATGTGGCGATTGCATATACCTTGTCGTAGCATTTGTCGTGGATGTCCTTCCGCAACTCTTCGTCGTTCACTTCGTGGCAGTATTCACGTTTTACCGTTTTTCCACAAGCCTCCATCAATTCCAACTGAGCCTGGCACTGCTTCTTGATAGCCTCGTGAGCCACCTTGATCGCTTCCAGCATCTCAGATTCCTGTACCTCGTCCATCTCGCCTTCCACCATCATGATGTTGTCGATCGTGGCACCTACCATAATATCAATGTCTGCTTTCTCCAATTGTGTGAAGGTCGGGTTGACCACATACTGGCCATCTACACGGGCTACGCGTACCTCTGAAATCGGACCGTTGAACGGAATGTCCGATACGGTCAAAGCGGCTGAGGCAGCCAATCCGGCCAATGCATCTGGCATGTCTTCTCCGTCGGCGGAGAACAGGATCACATTTACATATACTTCGGCATGATAGTTGTCGGGAAACAACGGACGTAAGGCACGGTCCACCAAACGTGCCGTCAGGATTTCATAATCGGAAGCTTTCCCTTCCCGTTTGGTGAAACCACCCGGAAAACGTCCGAAAGCAGAAAATTTTTCTTTGTACTCTACTTGCAACGGCATAAAGTCAACCCCGGGATTTGCATCTTTAGCGGCACAGACAGTGGCCAGCAGCATCGTATTGTTCATGCGAACAGTAACTGCTCCATCGGCTTGTTTGGCCAATTTCCCGGTCTCGATGGTGATGGTTCTGCCATCACTCAACTCGATCGTCTTGTTAATTGGATTAAGCATAATCTATTTCTTGTTTTCTATCGTAAAAATCGGTGCAAAGGTAATCATTTATTTCTTAGATAAATCATAAATCTTTTTTATCTTTGCCGCGGATTAAAAAAATGAAGGAATGAGACGAATTAGTTCACATCTGTTGATGGTGTGCGGTATGTGCTTGCTGCTGTTGGTTTCCTGTCAGAAGGCTTCAGACTTCACCGTGCAAGGAGTAGTTTCCGGCGCAGACGGCCAGGTAATGTATTTGGAAAATGTAGGTGTCTCTACAGTCCAGTTGTTGGATTCAGTCAAGTTGACGGCGGCCGGCCGTTTTAAATTTACGAAACCACGTCCGCAGTTTCCGGACTTTTATCGTTTCCGTTTGGGAAAACAGTTGATCAACTTTTCCATTGATTCGACTGAAACCGTCACCTTTGAAGCGGATGCAGGTACCTTTGCCACCTCTTATAAGGTAGAGGGTTCTGAGAATTGCCGTGCCATCAAGGATATTACGTTGGCCCAGTTGGATGCCAACCAGGCCATCAACAAGTTGCGTAAAGACTATGAGAACAAGCAGATCTCGGATACGCTTTATTCCAGCCAGATGATTGAGGTGGTGAACAACTATAAGAAGGAGGCCTTGAAGTATATCTATGCGGCTCCGATGTCCACAGCTGCCTACTATGCGCTGTTTCAGCAGATTGACGGCTTGCTCTTCTTTGATTTGTATGACCGGACTGATTCCAAGGCATTTGGTGCGGTGGCTACCAGCTATGACCATTATTATCCGGAGAGTCCGCGTTCGAAACATCTCTATAATTTGGCTTTGCAGTCGTTGAAGGTGATTCGTGGCCAGCGTCCGATTGATCTGGACAGCTTGGTGACGGATGAGATCGACCATCTGGAGATTGAACTGCCCAATGTGCAAGGCGAGCCGGTGAAGCTTTCCGACGTGGCGAAAGATCATATCACTGTGCTCAACTTTACAGCCTATCAGACAGAATGGTCGCCGGCACTCAACATGACGCTGGGCGATCTGTACACCAAGTATCAGGAACGGGGACTGGTCATCTATCAGGTTTCGTTGGACAGCGATATGCACATGTGGCGTAATGCGGCTTCCAATCTGCCCTGGACCTGTGTGATTGATCCGCAGTCGGTCTATTCGCAGGTGGCTGCATTATATAATGTAAAGCAATTGCCTGTACTCTTCATCCTGGATCGCAAGGGGACATTGCTCAAACGGTTGGATGATCCCACCCGTCTGGAGGCTGAGCTGAAGGCTTTGCTATAAAAAGATTCGGGATTGATCTTATAAAAATGTATGTTATATAGCACGTCTTGAATGTTTGCCTATTTCAAAAAGAAGGCGTACATTTGCAAGCAGTTATTCAAGATAACGATAAGAGAGTTCCGACCTGTTTATGGTCGGGATTCTTTTTTTATTGCATTGTCAAATCAGTATAATAAATTAATAAGGAGGATTAATTATGGCTGTTAGTTATATGACAAAGGACGGCTATGACAAGATTATGGCTGAAATCAACTATCTGGAGACGGTAAAGCGTCCGGAAATCTCCGCTCAGATTGCAGAAGCGAGGGATAAAGGCGACTTGTCGGAAAATGCAGAGTATGATGCAGCCAAAGAGGCGCAAGGCATTATGGAGGCTAAGTTGGCTCAGTTGAAAGGACTGATCGCCAATGCTCGTCTGATTGATGAGTCTCGGGTGAAAACAGATGAGGTTCAGATCCTGAACAAGGTGAAGATCAAGAACGTAAAGAATAACGCAGTGATGACCTATACATTGGTTTCTGATTCAGAAGCCAATCTGAAAGCCGGTAAGATTGCGATCAGTACGCCTATTGCGCAAGGTCTGCTGGGTAAGAAGGTTGGTGATCAGGTCGAGATCAAGGTCCCTTCCGGTATCATGCATTTTGAAATCATGGAAATTTCCATTTAATCATACGATAGATCACAATTATGGCAACAATTTTTAGTCGTATCGTAGCAGGTGAAATCCCTTGCCACAAAGTAGCGGAGGATGAAGAATTCTTCGCTTTTCTGGACATCAACCCTGTGGCCGTTGGGCATACATTGGTGATTCCGAAGCAGGAAGTCGATTATATTTTTGATATTGATGATCCCAAGTTGGGACGTATGATGGCTTTTGCCAAGCGGGTGGCACGTGCCCAGCAGGCTGTTTTACCGTGCAAGCGTGTGGGGCTGGCCGTCATGGGATTGGAAGTTCCCCATGCCCATATTCATTTGATTCCTATTACCAAGGAGTCTGATATGAATTTCTTTGGAAAGAAGCTTTTTATGGAACAGAGTGAATTGGCGGCAATTGCTGAAAAGATTCGGAAAGTTTTTTAAATTACTT
>JBJECC010000219.1:0-5803 GCA_051870655.1 Parabacteroides sp.
AGCTTTCAAAAATCGCTTATAACCTTTCAAAAATCGCTATTATGCTGGTATAATCCGGAAACCGGCATTCAATTTTCGCTATTATCTTATCAAAAATCGTTAGATGTAATATTCCATCATTTCAATGAGGCCGGCACGGAGCGCATATTTGGTGGCTTCATACACATTGTTGACCTCCAGCTTGCGGAAAATGTTTTTCTTGTGGGTCGTGATGGTGTGGATGCTGGAATTGCGCAGGATGGCAATCTCCTTGACCGTTTTGCCCAGGGCGATCTGTTTGAGTATCTCCGTTTCTGTCGGTGTCAGCACCGAGCGCGATTCGGCAGCGGATGAGGTGGAGGAGAGCAGCAGATTGGTGATTTGGTGGCAAAAGAAACGTTCGTCATGTACGGCACAACGGAGAGCCGCCCGGATCTCTTCGTCGGCACATTCTTTGAGCAGCAATCCGATATGCAATTCAGCACTCAACCGGCGAATCAGCCCTTCGCTCAGTTCATTGGAGAGAATCAGCCAATAGCTGTCTGTAAACCGTTTCTCCAGGACGAGCAGTTCATCCACACTTTGCAAATCGAACAGTGCGTAATCCAACAAAACAATGGGCCGTCTATTCCCTTTCATCAGAGCCTCCACCAATTCCTTTTTGTTTGAAACGGTTATCGAGCCTACGCCCACAAACAGTTGGGAAATGTACTTCTGTAATCCGGCAGCTGTCAAATGCTGGTTGTCTGCTATGATGAAAAAAATATCCGAACCCATTGTTCTCGTTTTATGTTATAGAATTTCTGTTCACAGATGGATCTTCAGCTATCAAAGAGGATAGTCTTCGAACGCATACAGTACCGTCGAGAGATACCGCTCACCTGTATCGGGCAACAGTGCTACGATGGTCTTGCCCGCATTCTCTTCGCGTTTTGCCAGCTGGATAGCTCCGAACAGGGAGGCTCCGGAAGAGATACCCACCAACAGACCCTCTTTGTGGGCCAACAGACGGGAGGTGCGGATGGCATCGTCATCCTTTACAGGCAGGATCTCATCTACCAGCTCGTTGTTGAAGTTTTTGGGTACAAAGCCGGCTCCGATGCCTTGGATCTTGTGCGGACCCGGTTTGCCACCTGACAGGACATGTGAACTTTCCGGCTCTACAGCCACGGCACGAATGGCCGGATTGTGGCGTTTCAATCCTTCAGCCGTACCGCTGAGTGTACCTCCGGTACCTACGCCTGCTACGAATATATCCACCTGTCCGTCTGTGTCGTTCCAGATCTCTTCGGCTGTGGTCCGTGTGTGGACAGCCGGATTGGCCGGATTCTCGAATTGTTGCGGAATGAATGAACCCGGATTCTGCTCCTTCAATTCATTGGCCCGCTGGATGGCACCTTTCATACCTTCACTGCCCGGTGTCAGAATCAGTGTGGCGCCCAATGCTTTCAGCAAGTTCTGCCGTTCCACACTCATGGTTTCGGGCATCGTCAGGATCAGCCGGTATCCTTTGACTGAAGCAACCCATGCCAGTCCCACACCTGTGTTGCCGCTGGTCGGCTCTATGATCAGTGCACCCGGGGAGATCTGTCCACTCTGTTCAGCCGCTTCAATCATGGCCAGTGCAATACGGTCCTTGACACTGCCACCCGGATTGAAATATTCCAATTTAGCGATCAATTTTGCCTTTAATCCTTCTGCTTTCTCAATGTTATGCAGCTCCAACAAGGGAGTACGACCGATCAATTCGGTCAAGCTCTGATAAATAGTTGCCATATCTATATTCACTTATTAGTTTCAACTTTCATGATGCAAAAATAGGGTAGCCTTCACGGGTAGGCAATACCCTATATTTGGTATTTTGGGATCTGTTCACGAATTCAGACGTTCCACACTTTTCACCCCTTTTACGGCCCGGATCTTTTTGGTCAGGATATTCAGTGAGGTGGTATCTTTCACCATCACCGTGAAATTCCCTTGGAAAAGTCCATCGACCGAGTCGATGTTGAGGGAGCGGAGCGAGACACTGGTCTCCTTGCCAATGACCGATGTGATGTTGGTGACGATGGTGATATCGTCCCGTCCGATGACCCGCAAAGTCACCACATAGCCGTTGTCCCCCTTGCCGCTCCACTTGGCACGGATGATGCGGTATCCGAACCGGCTGAACATCTCCTGTGCATTGGGACAATCCATGCGATGGATCTTGATCCCTTGGGTGGAAACAAATCCGAACACCTCATCGCCATAGATGGGATTACAGCATTTGGCCAGTTTGTATTCTACACCGGTCAGGTTCTTGTCGATCACCAGCACATCTTTGTTGGTTGACATCTCTTCGGCCTGTGTGGTCGCCACATATTCCTCTGCACTTCGTACCTCTTGATGTTCCAGCGATTCGTTTTCTTTGCGGACCGACTCCACGTATTCATCAATGACATTGTTGGGGTCCAGCCGCTCTTCGGCAATTTCGATGTAGAAATCGGTGACTGTCTTGAAGCCCCGTTTCTTGATATAGCGCATCAGCGAAGCCTCTTCGACATCGATTTTCCGGTTCTTGAACCGGCGTTGCAGCATCTCTTTGGCCATGTCCACCGCCTTCGCCTGTTCTTCACGCAGGGCCTGTTTGATCTTCACCCGCGCTTTGGAGGTGACGACGATATTCAGCCAGTCACGTTTCGGACTCTGTGACGGGGAGGTGATGACAGAGACAGTGTCTCCGTTGTTCAATACATATTTAATAGGGACATTCTTGTCGTTCACTTTGGCAGAGACGCAACGGCATCCCAGCTTGGAGTGGATGGCAAAGGCAAAGTCGAGTACGGTCGCCCCTTTTGCCAACTTGATCAGCTCTCCCGTCGGGGTGAAGACATAGATCTCGTCCTTGTAGAGATCCATCTTGAAGTCCTTCATCAGATCCAGCGGATTGGTTCCTTTGGCCTCCAGTGCCGCCCGGACCGTATTCATGAACTCGTCCAGTCCGCTCTCAGCTTTGACCCCTTTGTATTTCCAGTGGGCTGCCAATCCCCGTTCGGCAATTTCATCCATCCGTTTGGTACGGATCTGTACCTCTACCCATTTGTTCTGGGGACCCATCACGGTAATGTGCAGACTCTCATACCCGTTGGTTTTCGGAATGGAGATCCAGTCCTTCATCCGGTTGGGGTTGGGTTGATACATGTCTGTGATGATCGAATAGACTTGCCAGCATTCCGACCGCTCCTTCTCGAGCGGCGTGTCGAGGACAATACGGATGGCAAACAGGTCGTAGATCCCTTCAAATTCGATCTTCTGCTTTTTCAGCTTGTTGTTGATGGAATGGATCGACTTGGTACGCCCCTTGATGTCGAACTTGAAGCCCGCCTCTTCCAGCTTCCGTTTGATCGGAGCAATGAACTCTGCGATATAGGCATCCCGCGAACGTTTGGTCTCGTTCAACTTCTTCTTGATGAAATCGAACTGCTTCCGGTCGGTGTATTTCAACGACAGATCCTCCAGTTCGCTTTTGATCTTGTAGAGACCTAACCGGTGAGCCAGCGGTGCATAGAGATAGGCCGCTTCGGTGGCAAGCCGGATGCGGTCGTCCTCCTGCAACTGTTTTCCCAACCGCATCAGACAGAGGCGGTCTGAAATCATGATGAGAATGACACGCACGTCTTCCGCAAAGGAGAAGAGCAGATGGTGAAAATTCTCGGAATTGACAGCCGTGTTCCGGGCATAGAGGTCGGAGGTCTTCAACAGCCGTTTGATCATGAGCGCAATGTCTGCGTCAAACAGGCTCTCCACCTCTTCCAAAGAGATGACCTTTTTCAAGACCGGACGATAGAGCAGGATGGCAATGACGGAGGTCCTTTTGAGGCCGATCTCCGTGGTGGCAATCAATGCCGTGTCGATGTTGCGAAGTAGTCCATTGATCCCGTTTTTATCCCTCCCGTAGCAATCCATAGCGACAATGCGACTCATTAACTCCTTCATTTTCCGAATGTCTTCTTTCTGTAAAAAAGAATAGAGACTGCGCAGTAATTGTCTGTATTTGGAGAAAAAAGCCTTTTTCTCCACTTCCGTAAAGAATGTTTCTTTGTCCATAGCGATAATCATTTTGACTGTCCAAAAGAGGGACAAACCTTAAAACTGACCGTAAAAGTATCTTTTTTATCGGAAAACCTATTTTATCTACGGGTATTTTTTTACATTTGCGATATTATTAATACAATTATACTATGTTAAACGCGAAAGATTTAGAATTGCTGAAAGCAAAAGGCATCAGTGAGGCCAAGTTAGAAGAACAATTGGCTTGCTTCGCCAAAGGGTTCCCATTCCTGGAAATAGCCGATTCCGCTTCGGTGGATAGAGGCATCATGGTCATTCCGCAAGAGGCTCAGTCCACATACATGGCTGCCTGGGATGCCTATCTGGCAAAAAACAAGCGTATCGTGAAATTCGTACCGGCTTCAGGAGCTGCCAGCCGTATGTTCAAGAACCTGTTTGAATTTTTGTCGGCTGACTACAACGAACCGACCAATGCGTTCGAAAAGAAATTCTTCGGAGAGATCACCAAGTTCGCTTTCTATCCGGCTCTGAATGCCAAATGTGAAGAGAATGAGGGCAAAGACATCCCGGCCTTGGTGGCTGAAGGGGCTTACAAAGCTGTAGTCGCCAATCTGTTGGAGGCGAAAGGTCTGAATTACGGACAACTGCCGAAGGGCCTGTTGCTGTTCCATACCTATCCCGACCGTGTGCGTACAGCCATGGAAGAGCATCTGGCAGAAGGTGCCATGTATGCGAAGAACAATGCGGGAGAGGTCAATATCCATTTCACGGTTTCTCCGGAGCACAAGGCATTGTTCGAACAGCTGGTGGCTGTCAAGAAGGATGAATATGAAGACAAATTCTCTGTGAAATATGATATTTCGTTCAGTGTGCAGAAACCCAGTACCGATACGGTAGCGGCTGCCATGGACAACACACCGTTCCGTGACAAGAATGACAATCTGCTGTTCCGTCCGGGTGGTCACGGTGCTTTGATCGAAAACCTGAACGATGTGGATGCAGATGTGATCTTTGTCAAGAATATCGACAATGTCGTTCCGGACAGCTTCAAGTGCGCGACGGTAATCTGGAAGAAGGTGATTGCCGGTGTGCTGGTTTCCATTCAGGAGAAGATCTTCAACTACTTGCGTTTGATCGACAGCGGCAAATATACGCACGAGCAGGTAGAAGAGATGATCCACTTCTTGCAGAATGACCTGTGCACAAAGAATCCGGATACCAAGTTGCTGGAGGATGCTGAGCTGATCCTCTACATCAAGAGCAAACTGATGCGTCCGTTGCGTGTCTGCGGTATGGTGAAGAATGTGGGCGAACCGGGCGGTGGTCCGTTCTTGGCTGTCAATCCGGATGGTACGATCTCTTTGCAGGTATTGGAAAGTTCACAGATCGATATGAAGGATCCGGCCAAGAAGGCGATGTTCGAACAGGGGACACACTTCAATCCGGTGGATTTGGTTTGTGCTGTGAAGGATTATCAGGGCAACAAATACAACTTGCCTGAGTTCGTGGACAAGAACACCGGTTTCATCTCATTCAAGAGTAAGGATGGCCGCGAGTTGAAAGCATTGGAATTGCCGGGCTTGTGGAATGGTGCGATGAGCAACTGGAACACGATTTTCGTGGAAGTGCCCATCGAGACATTCAACCCTGTCAAGACGGTCAACGACCTGTTGCGTGCTGAACATCAATAAGCCTACCCGTTTTTCATTGATAAGCCGGCAGGGTTTTCCTGCCGGCTCTTTTATACTCCTATATCCAATTAGAATGCATAACC
>JBJECC010000220.1:0-5745 GCA_051870655.1 Parabacteroides sp.
GATGGGACCAGTCGCTGCTTCACGCAAAGTGAAAACATTAAACGACAGTCCCTAAACTATCCCCCAAAAAACAGGCGGCTGCGATATTCCACGCAGCCGCCTTCAAGGTCCCACGCAAGTGGCTACATCCAGCTATGTAACCTCCCTGCGCAAAAATGGTATCAATAATTCGTATTTTGAGGATCAAAATTGGTCCACCCCTCCAACCAGTTGTCGGTAGCATTGAATGCACCTACATAGTTGACAGCATCAAACCAAGTGGAAGATTCCCCATCGAATGAAGCCATATCCAACAAAGGACTGGAAGCAGCCGGCTGATAGGGAGAACCCGTATGTGCAGCATCTGTCAGAGCCAATGTATTCACATCTTCGAAATACTGATTCTTCAACGCCTCTTGGAAAAAGAAGCTGTTGGAATAGGATTTCTGGTTGGCATCGATCACCGCTTTGTTGACAGCATCATACAGTACATCTTCATATACCTTGTTCGCATCCGAACCAACAATATCCAATCCGGCAAACACATTGTTGTGGAAACGGAGTGTCCCCTGTTTAGCTTGTGCCGGTGTATCACCCTTCTCACCATCAATAATCAATCCGATGGGCCATCCTGCCGCGAATGAGTTGATGACATTCAAACGGGAACTACGACGGATTTGCATCGCAGATTGGAACTTACCCAGTGCCGAACCATTGTTGGGATTCATGGCACCTCCTGTAATAAAATCGGTACTGTTGACAAAATCAACACCACTCTGTAACTTCGGACCGATGAAAGTGATATTACTGAAAGTAGCTGTCGTATAAGGTGCCACATCTGATCCACTAGCATTGTTGTCACTCTCAAAACCATTGCTCTGTGACTTGTCGGCAATGCGGGCATCCCGAATAACAAGACCATACTGGACAGCTCCACGATACCCATTATCGGTGTCAAAATCATCGTCCCATCCATGATACGTTACCAAGTACTTACAGTTGACCGCGCCACCAAACCATTCAAACGAGTCATCATTGGAATACGATACCTGCACATGGTCGATCTGTGTACCGCTACCTATAGATCCTAATGTCAAACCGTTGATCTCCTGATCCGGCTGGAATGGATAACCGGCAAACTCAATACGCACATAACTCAGCACACCAGAATTGTCCGCATCGTTGTCGCCACCATGTTTCGTACGCGGACCACCCTCAATCTGCATCTCCGTCTGGTTGTTGGTTGCCTTTCCACAAAGGATAATACCACCCCAATCACCCGGTTTCCGGTTACCGGCAGCCTCTTCGGAAGTGAAGACAATCGGTTCGGAAGCCGTACCCTGCGCAATCAGTTTACCGCCACGTTCAGCGATCAAAGAGGCCTTTGTCTGCTTGTCGCCTTTAATGATTGTACCCGGCTCAATGGTCAGTTCTGCACCGTCAGCAATATAAACCCAACCTTTCAACAGATAGGTTCCCTTCTTCAGCGTCTGTTTTCCAGTAAAGACGAACTCTGCATCGCCATTACCAATCTGTGTGCCTGCACTGTTTTCGGTATTGTCCGCTTCATTGAAGAGTAAATGGTCGCAAGCCTTCAGCCCGCCATCTGTACTCCAGACATATTGTTCGGTCTCGGGTTCTTCCGGAGTGGGAGGAACCACAGGATCATCTTCGTCACTACAAGCTGTGAAGCCCAATGCAAGTGCCAATACACCTGCCATACTAAAAACTAAACACTTTCTCATATTTCAAAATCGTTTATATGAATGATTGCATGTACTTTACCGATATATTTTAGAAATGGACCACGGCAGAGATGCCGATGTTACGTCCCGGCTTGTATTGACGTGTGATCTGTTGAACTTCACGTGTCTTCCCGTCTGCCGCTGTTACCTCCGCAAACTGTTTATAACTTACCTTCTGCGCCAACAGATCTCGAACATTGGCTTTCAGTTCGAAACGTTCACCAAAGCGTTTCGAGAAGGTCAGGTCGATCACGTCTCGCGGCATTTCATAACTGTCCGGAACGCGGGCATTCTCCTCACTTCCACTACTGCCTTCGCTGCGTCCCACTCCGATGATCCGTTTGCCGATCCGGTTGTAGAGCAGGGACACCTGCAACTGCTGCGGGTCAAGGCGGTAGAAGAAACCGGTGTTGATCAAGTAGGGAGATTGTCCCTGCATGGGTCTGTTCTCATTGCGCGAACCTTCCGGAAAGTGGACACGGCTCCGAATGAGCGAACCGTTGAACGACCAGCTGAAATGATCCAGTCCAATGAAGGCCAAGTCTTTGCGAATATCCAGCTCCAATCCAAAGTTGTCTGCACTTTGGGCGTTCTCGTAGGAATAGACCAGACTGGTACCTCCTGCCACCGTATAGGTCCACTCGATCGGATTCTGGAATCGTTTGTAAAAGGCAGCCAAGGTGATCTGTTCGCCTCGTGTCGGATAGTATTCATAGCGCAAATCCACATTGTGCACATAACAGGATTGCAGTTCCACATTACCCTGCACATGAGAAGCCAAATCGAAATCATAATAGACCGAAGGAGATACTTCACGGAACTCCGCCCGATTCACCGATTTACCATACGAGAGACGCAACTGCTGCCGTTCGTCCAGCTGGTAGGTGGTATTGATCGAAGGGAAGAAATCATGATAGCGATAGAAGCGACTCTGCGGACTCTCCACATCATCCCGTGTATTGGTGATCAGTTCCATCTGGTCATATTCGTAGCGTAATCCGGCATAGAGTTGCCATTTACCCCAAGGTAAGGTTGCTGCCACATAACCGGCGGCCAAGGTATTCTTACCCTGATAGTTGTTACGCATAGCCTGCTGTTCGATCAGATAGAGTTTGTCAGCCCCAAAATAGTCGCTGTTGCTGAGCAGTTCCGTCATCTCCATCTGACGGAAACCGGTGGGCAAGTTGTTTTGATTCATGTCCCACGTATAGATAAACTCACGTGTCCTATAATCACGCGAACGGTATTCGCCATAAGCCCCAACCCGCAGGGTCGGCTCGAATGAACCGAACTGGAACTGATGCGTATCGCCCACCTGAGCCGAGACGATCTGTTCATCCAGTTTCGTAAACTCGCGGTTGATCTCATTACCGGCTGTCAACATCATGGTTCCCTGCTCCAACGCATCATCAATGGTATAGCGGCGACGGTCCGGCATCCGGCGGTTGGCATAGGAATAACTGGCACTCCAGTTGATCTCGTCCTGCCGGTGTGTATGCTTGCCGGTCAGCTGGCCATTGTAGGTTGTCCGGCTGCGATAGTAGTATTCGGAACCTACCTCATTGTCAGACTGTGCATTGATCCCGACACGGTCTGTATAACGATTCGTCGCCAACTGATTGACGATATGTTTGAACTCGATTTTGTCATTACCCGATGCCGAGAGATAGGCTAAGTTAAGCATTGCTCCAAGCCGGACATTGTTGTTATATTGGTTGTCCGTCGAATGGCGTAAATAGTTGCTCCGGTCATTCGCCTGGTCATAGACACCGAACAGGTTGTTGATCATATCAGTATAGGCACGATATTCATTTGTATAGTTTAAAGAGCCGACCACTCCCCATTGGGCACCGGCCTGTTCCCATCGGTGACTCCATTCAGCCCCTAATTTCAGATCGCCCCACGGTTTACGGTTCTGGACACGCCAATCATTGTTGAATCCATTGTCCAAAAGACTGGCTGTTCCGCTGCCATTGGCTTCGGTCAAGACCGACTTGAATCCACCGGAAAAGGGACGGAAGGTCCGGTCAAAACCGAGGAAATCGGTATTGCTTCCTTTCGCATAACGGAAATCCTGAAAGACAGCCGCATCATTCCAGTTACCTCCTACAGACAGCGCCAACCGGTTCTCTGCAGGAATATCCTTCGTATTAATCAGGATAAAGCCACCGCTAAAGTCAGCCGGATACTCCGGACTGGGTGATTTGACAATGATCAGATTGTCAATCTGACTACTCGGAATGATGTCAAAGGAAAAGGCCCGCGAGTCAGCTTCGGAACTGGGTACAGCCCCTCCATTAATCCATACATTATTATATCGCTGGGAAAGTCCGCGTACCATGACGAACTTGTCTTCAATCAGGCTGACACCGGGTACGCGACGGATCACCTCACTGGCGTTGTTGTCTTGCGTCTTTCGGATTTCTTGCGCAGAGATGGTATTGACCACCAGCTTACTCTCTTTAGCCTGGAGCAGCATCGCCGCCTCCGTATTGTTTCGACGGATACCGGTCACTGTCACCTCTTCCAAGGCCTGCCGGTCAGCCACCATCTCGACTGTCAGCTCCACTCCCCCTGTACTCGCACGCAACAGAACGGTCTGATACCCTACATACTGGATGGTGAGTTGATACTCCCCTTTCTTCAGATCATTTAAGTGGAATTTTCCATCTATATCGGTAATGGCCCCTCGACCATCCTCCAACATCACAGTGGCTCCAATAAGTGGTTCCTTTGTCTGCTTGTCAACAACAAGACCTTTGATATCTGAGGCCCAAGCTGCAACCACTTGGGTGAACAATACAAGGCCAACCCATAAAATTTTTCCAAAAACTCTCATAAATCCATTCGTTTCTTGTTTTCAGCCGCAAAATAACTATTCCAAGATTACAGATTTATGACAACAAAATGACATTTATATATAATAAAAAAGGGACTCCTCTTGTCCCTTTCCTGCAAAATCGATACTCGTTTTAAAAAATCAGAGCGGCAGAAACTGTCCAGCCCCGATTCTTGCCAGTCCCTTTCGACCAGCCTTCACGTTCCATACTGTAATTGTCAGTCAATCCCCAACTATACATCAATCCGACCTGCAAATGGCTGATCAACTCGACGCCTCCGCCCAGATTCAGGCCCGCCCCGAAACTCTTCGCCTTGATCTGGTCGGCTACAGCACTGGGCACTTTCCAAAACTTGTCACCCCCCACTCTGAATCCCACATAAGGACCGGCGGCGACATATCCCTTGACAAGCGGGAGTCCAAACTTCCATTTCACATTGACCGGCACATCCAGATAGTCAGTCTTCACTTCTGTCTTTACGCCATCCTCCACATATTCCATTCCTTTTTGCGAATACAGGAAGGCCGCATCCAAGCCCAAACCTAAACCAGGCATCATCAACTCTACCATCGGGCCTACATGGAATCCGGTCACATTATCCGAATCGAACACCTCCTTATCAAAATGGACAGAAGACACATTCAGTCCACCCTTGACACCAAACCTCAGTTGAGCTTGCAACGGCAATGTCAATCCGAGCAGCATCAAACAAATCATCCAAACTGTCTTTTTCATACCTCTTCTTTACATTAATATAATCCCACACGAATCTACCCGGCAAATGTATAAAAAGAAAGAGACCGGACAAACAGCATCCGGCCTCTTCCAATCTAATAAACCTCAAATGAAGTATCTTTTACTTATTCACCCAACAAGATCTCCATGATCTGGCAAGCAGCCTTGGTCACCGAAGTACCCGGGCCAAAGATAGCGGCCACACCTGCCTGATAGAGGAAGTCGTAGTCCTGAGCAGGGATAACACCACCGGCAATGACCACGATGTCTTCACGACCCAAATTCTTCAACTCCTGGATTACCTGCGGAACCAACGTCTTGTGACCGGCTGCCAATGAAGAAACACCCATCACGTGAACGTCGTTTTCAACAGCCTGACGAGCAGCCTCGGCCGGAGTCTGGAACAACGGTCCCATATCCACGTCGAATCCACAGTCTGCGTAACC
>JBJECC010000221.1:0-5735 GCA_051870655.1 Parabacteroides sp.
GGACATTCCCGGGTAATAATTAATAAACTTCAATTGAGATGAGTAAACTTACAAAGAATCAAAAGTTGGCTTTGGGCAAGATTGAAGCTGGGAAAGCATACACGCTGAAAGAGGCGTCAGCTTTGGTAAAGGAAATTACTACTACCAAGTTTGATGCATCTGTGGATGTTGATGTCCGTTTAGGTGTTGACCCTCGTAAAGCTAACCAGATGGTGAGAGGCGTTGTCTCTTTGCCTAATGGAACAGGTAAGCAAGTTCGGGTCCTCGCATTATGTACTCCGGATAAGGTGGCTGAGGCTACTGCTGCAGGAGCTGACTATGTAGGATTGGAAGAATATATTGAAAAGATCAAAGGCGGTTGGACTGATGTTGACGTCATCATCACAATGCCGGCAGTCATGGGTAAGATCGGTGCTCTGGGTCGTATTTTGGGTCCGCGTGGTTTGATGCCAAACCCGAAGAGTGGTACGGTTACCAATGAGATCGGTAATGCGGTGAAAGAGGTAAAGCAAGGTAAGATCGACTTTAAGGTAGACAAAAGTGGTATCGTTCACACGTCAATCGGTAAGGTTTCATTTACTCCGGACCAGATTCGTGAGAATGCCAAAGAATTCATTTCAACTTTGATCAAGTTGAAACCGTCTGCTGCAAAGGGTACATATATAAAGAGCATTTATCTTTCAAGTACGATGAGCGCGGGTATTAAAATTGACCCCAAATCAGTTGAAGAAATCTAATAAAACAATTGAACAATGAGAAAGGAAGATAAAGGTGCTATTATAAGTCAACTGACAGAAACTGTAAAGTCATATCCCAACTTTTATTTGACTGACATCGAGGCAATGGATGCCGAGAAGACCAGCAAATTGAGAAGAGAGTGCTTCAAGCAGGAAGTCAAGTTGGTCGTTGTAAAGAATAGCTTGCTTAGAAAAGCATTGGAAAATGTGGAAGGTGATTTCTCACCTCTGCATGACGCACTTAAGGGCAATACAGCTGTGATGTTTTCACAGGTTGCTAATGCTCCTGCTCGCCTGATTAAAGATTTTACGAAGGATACGAAGGGTGAAGGCAAACCTCAGTTGAAAGCTGCCTATGTACAGGAAAGTTTCTATGTAGGTGCTGAAAACCTCGACGCTCTCGTAAGCATCAAGAGCAAGAACGAGCTTATTGCTGACGTTATCGCATTGTTGGAATCTCCGGCAAAGAACGTTATCTCTGCTCTTCAGTCATCAGGACAAACTATCCATGGTCTGTTGAAGACTCTGGAAGAAAGATAATCACAAATATATTTTTTTCATTGATAATAAACATTTAATACATACAAAAATGGCAGATTTGAAAGCTTTTGCAGAACAATTAGTAAACTTGACCGTTAAAGAAGTAAGCGAACTGGCTACTATCCTGAAGGAAGAATATGGTATCGAACCTGCTGCTGCAGCTGTTGCTGTTGCTGCTCCCGGAGCTGCTGGTGCTGCTGCCGCTGCTGAGGAAAAGACATCTTTTGATGTTGTTTTGAAATCAGCTGGTGCTGCAAAATTGCAGGTTGTAAAGGCTGTTAAGGAACACTGTGGTCTTGGTTTGAAAGAGGCTAAGGACTTGGTTGATGGTGCTCCCAGCACTTTGAAAGAGGGTCTTTCTAAGGATGATGCTGAGGCATTGAAGAAAGCATTGGAAGAAGCTGGAGCTGAAGTTGAGCTTAAATAATTATACCTGGTTTCAGGTGAGTTGGTTAAGAGTCTCCGTGGACGAAGACTCTTAACCTTTTTGTGTCTATAATTTTATTAAGTTCAATTAATACCTTACAGATGTCTTCAACTGCTGAAAACCAAAGAGTTAATTTTGCTTCGATCAAGAATCCTTTTCCGTATCCGGATTTTCTCGAAGTACAATTGAAGTCGTTCCAAGACTTTCTTCAACTTGATACACCTCCTGAGAAGAGAAAGAAGGAGGGGTTGTATAAAGTATTTGCTGAGAACTTCCCGATTGCAGATACGCGCAACAACTTTGTGTTGGAGTTCTTAGATTACTATATCGATCCGCCCCGCTATACAATTGATGAATGTATCGCCCGCGGGTTAACCTACAGTGTGCCGTTAAAGGCCAAGTTAAAGCTGTATTGTACAGATCCGGATCATGAAGATTTCGATACGGTCATTCAGGATGTCTATCTGGGTCCAATTCCGTATATGACGGAACGGGGAACATTTGTGATCAATGGTGCCGAACGTGTCGTTGTATCTCAATTACACCGTTCTCCGGGTGTCTTCTTTGGACAGAGCATTCATGCGAATGGAACGAAGCTCTACTCTGCGCGTATTATTCCTTTTAAGGGTTCATGGATCGAGTTTGCTACTGACATCAACAATGTGATGTATGCATACATCGACCGTAAAAAGAAATTGCCTGTTACAACTTTGTTAAGGGCTATCGGTTTCGAGAGTGATAAGGACATTCTTGAAATATTCAATTTGGCAGAGGAAGTCAAGGTCACTAAGGCCAACTTGAAGAAGTATGTTGGCCGGAAGTTGGCGGCTCGTGTCTTGAAGACGTGGGTGGAAGACTTTGTGGATGAAGATACGGGTGAGGTCGTTTCTATTGAACGTAATGATGTGATCATTGATCGAGAGTCTGTTCTTGATAATGATAATATTGATGCAATTTTGGATTCTGGTACGCAGAATATTCTGTTACATCGTGAAGACCAGAATCTTTCCGATTATGCGATTATCTATAATACGCTCCAAAAAGACCCGAGTAACTCTGAGAAGGAGGCTGTCCTCTACATTTATCGTCAGTTGCGTAATGCAGAACCTGCAGATGAAGCCAGTGCTCGTGAGGTGATCACGAACCTGTTCTTCTCTGAGAAGCGTTATGACTTGGGTGATGTTGGACGTTACCGTATTAACAAGAAGTTGAACCTTTCTATCAGCGAAGATATTAAGGTCTTGACAAAAGAGGATATCATTGCCATTATCAAATATCTTATTGAGTTGATCAACTCGAAAGAGATTGTCGATGATATTGACCATTTGAGTAACCGTCGTGTCCGCACGGTAGGTGAACAATTATATAATCAGTTTGGTATTGGATTGGCTCGTATGTCACGTACTGTCCGTGAGCGCATGAATGTACGTGACAATGAAGTGTTTACTCCGATTGATTTGATCAACGCCAAGACGATTTCGTCCGTGGTGAACTCTTTCTTCGGAACGAATGCCTTGTCACAGTTCATGGATCAGACCAATCCGCTGGCTGAGATTACACATAAGCGTCGTTTGTCTGCCTTAGGTCCTGGCGGTCTGTCTCGTGAACGTGCCGGATTTGAGGTGCGAGACGTACACTATACACACTATGGCCGTCTTTGTCCGATCGAGACCCCTGAAGGTCCGAACATCGGTTTGATCTCTTCCTTGTGCGTCTATGCCAAGATCAATGACTTAGGTTTTATTGCCACTCCTTATCGTAAGGTGAAGGATGCTCAGGTAGATTTTTCACCGGAAGGTCTGCAATATTACACAGCAGAAGAAGAGGAGGAGATGACAGTGGCCCAGGGTAATGCTCCTCTGGATGATGAGGGTCATTTCATACGGGATAAAGTCAAGGCTCGTTATGGAGCAGACTTCCCTGTTGTGGCTCCTTCTGAGGTAGATTTGATGGACGTAGCTCCGCAGCAGATCGCCTCTATTGCCGCTTCTTTGATTCCCTTCTTGGAGCACGATGACGCGAACCGAGCTTTGATGGGTTCTAACATGATGCGCCAGGCTGTTCCTTTGTTGCGTACGGATGCGCCGATTGTCGGTACGGGTATCGAGGCTCAGGTGGCCCGTGATTCACGTACACAGATTATGGCTGAGCGTGAGGGCGAAGTTGTGTTTGTAGATGCTACTTGCATCAAGATTAAATATGATCGTACCGAAGATGAAGAATTTGTCAGCTTCGAGGATGCGATCAAGACATATAACATTCCGAAATGGCGTAAGACGAACCAGTCAACTACGGTTGACTTGCATCCGATTTGTCATCGTGGACAGCGTGTCAAGGCCGGTGATATTCTGACCGAGGGTTATTCTACTCAGAACGGTGAGCTGGCCTTGGGTCGCAATGTGAAGGTGGCTTATATGCCTTGGAAGGGATATAACTATGAGGATGCCATTGTACTGAACGAGCGTATGGTTCGTGAGGACTTCTTCACTTCTGTCCATGTGGATGAATACATTCTGGAGGTTCGTGAGACGAAACGTGGTATGGAAGAGTTGACTTCTGATATTCCTAATGTCAGCGAGGATGCTACTAAGGATTTGGACGATCGAGGTATTGTCCGTGTCGGTGCTCACATTGAACCGGGTGATATTTTGATCGGTAAGATTACTCCGAAGGGAGAATCAGATCCCTCTCCTGAAGAGAAGCTGTTGCGTGCCATTTTCGGTGATAAGGCAGGTGATGTGAAGGATGCTTCACTGAAGGCAACACCTTCTTTGCGTGGTGTAGTCATCGAGACTGCTTTGTTCTCAAAGGCTGTCAAGAAACGCAAGTCAAAACAGGTTGACAAGACTGTCATTCAGAAATTGGATGATGAATATCAGACCAAGCAGGAGAGCTTGAAACGTACGTTGGTCAACAAGTTGATGATCCTGACCGACGGTAAGGTTTCTCAGGGCGTGAAGGATTATATGAACATGGAGATCATTCCGAAGGGTGCCAAGTTTACTACAGACGCATTGAATGGTTTGGATTACAATTCAATTCAAGTAAGTAAGTGGACAGCAGACGCACAGAAGAATGAACTGATCAAGCAGGTGATCCTGAACTACTTGAAGAAATACAAGGAGATGGATGCCGAATTGCGTCGCAAGAAGTTTGACCTGACGATCGGTGACGAGCTGCCAACCGGTATTGTACAGATGGCCAAGGTCTATATCGCCAAGAAGCGTAAGATTCAGGTAGGTGATAAGATGGCCGGTCGTCACGGTAACAAGGGTATTGTTTCTAAGATTGTCCGTCAGGAGGATATGCCGTTCTTGGATGATGGTACACCGGTTGATATCTGTTTGAACCCGCTGGGTGTGCCGTCTCGTATGAACTTGGGACAGATCTTCGAAGCCGTGTTAGGTTGGGCCGGTCGTACATTGGATGTCAAGTTTGCGACTCCGATCTTCGACGGTGCCACACTGGATGACTTGAACGAATGGACAGATAAAGCAGGTCTGCCCCGTTATGGTAAGACCTATTTGTATGATGGTGGAACAGGTGAACGTTTCGACCAGCCGGCTACGGTAGGTGTCACTTACTTCTTGAAGTTGGGTCACATGGTTGATGATAAGATGCACGCACGTTCTATCGGTCCGTATTCACTGATTACGCAACAGCCGTTGGGTGGTAAAGCACAGTTCGGTGGTCAGCGTTTCGGAGAAATGGAGGTCTGGGCACTGGAAGCCTTCGGTGCTGCTCATGTTTTGCAAGAGATACTGACGATCAAGTCAGACGATGTAGTAGGACGTTCAAAGGCATACGAGGCAATCGTCAAGGGCGATCCGATGCCACAACCGGGTATTCCGGAATCTTTGAATGTGTTGCTGCATGAATTGCGTGGTCTTGGCTTAAGCTTCACTTTGGATTAATAATCGAATCGGGTAGACGGGCTTTGTCCCGTCTGCCTTCTATCATATTGACAACTCTTTATAAATAAAATAGATGGTATGGCTTTTAGAAAAGAAAACAAGATAAAGAGTAACTTT
>JBJECC010000222.1:0-5674 GCA_051870655.1 Parabacteroides sp.
CATGACTCCGGGCCATTTCTCTGCCCAGCCAGTCAATCTGCAAATTGTCTCAACGGCAGACAGCCGGATAGCCACAGGGCATTCGGCATTCCGGTTAGACGGACATTTTATCTGGGGAGCCTCTGTCCTCCAATCGGTAGAGGACGGAAAGTATTACATGGTCTATTCCGCTCCGGAATCGGAGGTATATCCCTTCAATGATGCCTGGGTGTATGGTTCCAAAATGGGATTGGCCGTCTCAGACCGTCCCGACGGCGGCTTCCAGCAGGTCGGGTTCTTTCTGAATGAGGATGGTTTTGCACCGGACACCTCGGCATGGGATGCCCAGACTGTCATGAATCCCCATCTGCGGAGGTTCGGAGACAAGTATTATTTATATTATGTAGGGGCCCGCGATGCCGGAGATTTACCGGTCAAGACCTCGTCCGGCACATTGGACCGACGTAGCCGCATCCAGCAGATGCTACGGATCGGGGTCATTGAGTTCGACTCGTTTGCCCATCTCATGGAGGGAAAGTTCGTACGAAGTGACCAACCGTTGCTGACGCCCCGGACCCGTGTCAAGCCCAATGACATTGTCGATCCCTCACCCGAAGGGACCCAACCGAAGCCGGACAACATCATCGTGGTAAATCCCTCTGTGGTCTATCGTCCGTCAGATCAAAAATACCTTCTTTATTTCAAGGGGAATCTGTATGATCCACATTGGCGAGGAGTTCATGGCGTTGCCTTGGCCGACACCCCCACAGGCCCCTTCATTCCGCTGGACAGCATCGTGTTCAACCTGCCCACAGCGGATGGGGCAAAGCAATCGGCCGAAGATCCCTACGTGTGGTACAACCGGAAGGAGAAACTGTTTTATGCGGTGTTCAAAGATTTCACCGGCCACTTCACCCAAGCGGATCCCTGTCTGGCCCTCATGTATTCCGAAGATGGCATCGACTGGAAATTGCCGGCCCATTCCCGTTTCATGAAAAAGGAACTGGTGTTGACATCCGGCGATACGATTCAGGTAGATCGGCTCGAACGTCCCCAGTTCCTTTTGAACGCGGAGGATGATCCGCTTGTGTTATATTCCGCCTGTTCCATTGATGAACTCAACGGGAAACGGGACGGCAGCTCCTTCAATGTCCAGATCCCTTTGAAGCGAGAGTGACCGTCACCCGCTTGCCGGCTTTTACCTTGGCCTTTTGGGTCCAGTCTAAAAAGGCATTGTCGCCCAAAGGACGGGCAGCCGCGTCGGCATCTTCGGCAAACAGCGTCACCTCTGCATCAAAACGGGTCGGATTGTAGAGGGTCAGACGCAGGCCCGAAGAGGTCTGACGGATCTGTTCCACCACGACATGGTCAAAACAATAGGCCTGTTGCCGGTCGAGACGGACATAGATTCCGGGAATCTCCAAAGCCATGAGGGCACCGTTCGTCTCATTCCAACCGGTCTTGCCACCGTCCCCACGTGAACCCCGGCTGTCTGCATCGCAATAGGTCAGCCGCTCGGTAATCTTCCCGTTGGGTTGGATCCCCTCTGCATGGGCATGGATGATGTCACGCAACAGATCGGCATACAGACGGTCGCCCGTAGCCCGATAGAGCTTGAACAGGGCATCGCCCGACTGTGTACAAAAGCCCGGTGCGCCATGTTTGTTCTGCGTACTGGCCCAAACGGCTCCGGTCAGATTGGCTCCCAACCGGGCCAAAGGTGTCTCTTCCGGCAGACGATAGGCAAAGGAGACTGTCCAGGTGGCACACAGATGGGCCAGGTCAGCCGCCTGTTGCAGATAGAGGGCTTCTCCCGTCGTCTCATAAAGCGTCATCAACGAGGTCATGAAAGCACAGGCCGTCTCTGAATCGGCATTTTGCAGGATGTCACCACAGCCGCCGGAGGTGAAACCCACCAAAGCAAAATGGTCATAATAGGCGCGGGCCGCTTCACGTGCCACCGTCAGATAGGCCGGCTGTTGGAAATAGGTAGAGGCCAACGCCAATCCACCGACAGCCATCGCTCCTCCGGTCGTGTTATAGGCAGCCACCCGACCACTCTCCACATGCAGATAATTGCCCCATGTACCCGACTCACGCCAGGTCTTCACAAAGGCATCGGCCAGGTTTCTCACCCGCTCTTCCCAAACGGGCGCTATCGCTGCTTCACGTCCCTGCCTCTTCAGCAGCTGGAACTGTTTCACCAACCAATAGAGCAGATCGGCATTCTTCCGGGTCAGTCCGATACCGGGATTCTCTTTGGCTCCGTCCCGATAGAGCACCTTGCCATCTGCCCCCAGCACATCATAGAAGTAGCCGCTGGCCCCGAATCCGGCCGAGAGACCAAAATCAAAGGTGTGGGCCACCCGCTGCAAATGCGCCTCATCGCCCAACGCCAACATCGGATAGGTATTCATCAATCCGCCGATCCAACCGTAGGACATCCAATCGGCATTCTCCGGACAATAGTAGGATCCCTTTTCCCCTTCGTGATAACGCTCTTCGATGTTCTGCACCATACGTTGCCGCACTTCGCTCATCGGCATCAGATGGCGTGGTTCCTCTGAGGTCAGATGGGCTTTCCGCTCTTGCATGAAACGGGCCAGGAATTGCGGGACATTGGCAGCTGGGAAATGGAGGGCATCTACCCGAATGGTCAGCCGATCTCCGGCTTTGACATCCACACCCCGATCCGGGCTCTCGCTAAAGCCGATGAACTCCGGTTTCTTCTCCCGTACACCCGGTGCACTGATCACAAAGGTAGCCACACTACGGTCTGCCGATTCCTCCACAATCAGGGCATGATCCTTGACGGCTCCCTGCCAGTCGATTCCCTGATCGGTAAAGAGGAAGGTTCCTTCGCCACGTCTCCGGTCGTAATAGGCAATCACCGGAGTGGCTGCATTACAGACACTCACCTCTAAAAGTGACTTCGCGCCGAACTCCGGAGAGAGTTGGGGAATCGGATTGGAGGTTAACGCCAGGTCGGGCCGGTCATAATCACTCTTGTCCAGTCCGGTGGCATAGGCCCGGTTCACAATGCGCTGCCGGTTGCCGTTATAGACGACCGACGGAATCATGACGTAGTTGTCACTGCTCCAACCATAACAGTCGAACGCCACAGCCACACCTACTTGCGGCATGTCCCGACGTGCTTCAAACACCCAACGGTGGCCGCCCTGCACACTGTCCGGTTCTTCCCATACCTTCCACCGGGATGACTGAGGGGTCAGCTCCTCCACCTCACTCAACCGGGCCTGCTCATACTGGCAGCCCAACAAACGGATCTGCACTTCCGGACGACGGCTCTTGGGCAGCCATTTCTCTGCGTGAAGGGTCAACGCCCACAACAGGGCACAACCGATCCAAAGGATTCGTCTATTCATCATTTTTCAGGATTTTTTGAGGGTAATACTTGCCCGTCCCCCTCACGCAACAGATAGGATTCGCACTTCTCCCCCTTCTCCAACCGATAGAGCATCCAGCTGTGACCGTCTCCCTGCTCCTCCAAGGTCCAGTCGTAGGTCGGATTCATCAACAGCTTCTTGATATGACGGGGGAAGGCATCGGCCCGACGGGCACGCTCCCAGGTACGGATCGCCCGGAAGATCGCCTCTTTCTGCGGACACTTCTCCACCTCCGTCTGATTGATCTTCAGGAAATAGGTGGCTCCATAACCTACGGAAATGGCTTCGATATGCTCATATTGCGCCACAAAAGAGGTATCGACAATGCTGAAATTGCCACCGAACGAAACGGGATAATAGTTGGAATAGGTCACGTCGCGCAGGTCTTTTCCCTGGCTGGTCGTACTGCCCCATTCGCGCGTATCCACATCATACAGGTTGCGTCCGCCACCCACGTTCCACATACTCTGATAATGCCAGGAGCCCTCTGACAAGGTGGCACCCGAGAAGCGGATATAGGGCACACCCAACTCCTTGGCATGACCGAACAGGTTCCGGAAGAAACGTTTGGTCGAATAGTAACCGTGACCGTTATTGAACAGGAACTCCTGACCGTCGAAGTCATACAGCGTCACGCCACTGTGTTTGGCCACTTCGGCATAATATTTGGCAATCTCATCCTGGAGGGCCAGATTGGGAATGATCCCCTCATAGCCGTAATTGATTGTCACTTGCAACTTATAGACCGTATCGTTGGCATGGTGTGCCTCCGGTTTCGTGCCCCAATAGCCGCGCGTCACCTGTTTCAGCCGATAGGGCAGCTCGGTGGTCACGCCCATATAATGGATCAGCTCTTTCCCGATCTTCACCATGTTCAGCTCCGGACAGTGGCCTTCCCAGCTGGCAATCTCCTCCAAATAGGTGGGATCGTCAATCAGGATCATCGTGTCTTCCGGTGAAATATCCTGCGTCAACAGTCTCTTTTGCTGATAGCAAAGGCTGTCGCTGGGCACCGGACAGACATCGGAGGTGCCGGGAGCCAATGAGTTGGTGATGCAGACCCGACCCAGCAGGATGCCTTCGGCGGCTGCCAGATCGGCAAACTCCCGATGGGATTTGTTACCCGCCGCAAAGCGGAAGGGCTTGCGGGAGGCATCCGGTCCGTCCAGATAACCGCCGTTCGAACGGTCGGGACGCAGGAAGCCCATGTCATAGGCATGAATGGAGGGCAGTTCCATCTGTTTCGTATAGGAGATAATGCTGTCGTACCGTTGCCCCTCTGTCATCACGTCCGGCGCATAAGCGGCCGGATCCTTGATCCACTTGCCGCCGATCGTAGGATGCGGCAACCCTTCGGAGAGCACCACATGCTGAATCACATCCAGCAGGGCCGTGCTATCGGGACTTCCCCAAAGGGCGACGGACGAACCGATGAAATCGACACCGGGGATCGGCTCCACATCAATGTGGTTGGGAATGTTCGCCTGCATGTGCGGGATAAGCGAATAGAGCACCTGACGAGGCCGGGTCCTGTCGCGCGACTGGTAGTTGAGATAGATCCGTCCCAAGCTATCGACCAGTGCCGCATTGCCATACATGATCCGGTAATAGGGCTCCTTGTTGGCATAAAAGGCCACGTCACTCACGCCGTCGCCACCCAACGAGAAGGTTTGCCCCTCATACAGGCTGTCAGGCAAGGGGAACCGTTTGGCATCCGGTGTATGGATAATGTACTCAAAGGGAGCGGCATCCCCCTCCGTATCGGCTGTACCGCCCAGGGTGTTGTCATCCAGTGCCAACATACCGATGCTATAGTTCACCACCTCACTCGTGTCACGTGCCACACCGATAATCTCACCCAACAGATTGGTGATATTGGTGTAATAGGATCCCCACTGGATGGCATCCACACCGTTCCGGGGTTCCAGACTCTCCAGTGTCATCTTCATATATTTCTTACGGGGTTCCATCCGCACCTGCGCCACCGATCCATTGGGATACGAAAGGACAAAGCGCCCGTGTTGCGGATCGAAGTCTGCCTTTTGGGGCAGATAATAACGTTTCTGCTGACTGTCATACAACGACATCAGCGGAGAGGGTTTGTCAGCCGGACTGAACTCGCGATAGGGTTTCACCGTAATATTCTGCATGTGGACAATATACCCTCTGTTATCCACACAGATCCGAAAATAATCGGTCTGGAAGTACCAGGTGTGTCCCTGGGAACAGCCCCCCAACAGCCACAACAGTCCCCCACACAGGAGACTCAACATACACAACTTTTTCAT
>JBJECC010000223.1:0-5666 GCA_051870655.1 Parabacteroides sp.
CACCCTGTTCCATCAAAATACGTGTAGCCACATTAACCTCCTCTTTCAAGAGCGCCAACAGCAGATGCTCCGTGTCTGTCTCCTCCGATTTCAGGGAACGGGCCTCCAGCATGCTCATGCGTAACACACGCTCTGCCAGCTTGGTAATGGCCACTTCGCGTACGGAGACTCCCGCATCCATTGTATTCTTGATTTCCCGTTCTATTCTCTTCTTAACTTCCGAAAGGTTGACGTGAAAATCCTTCAATATCTCCACAGCCAGTCCCTCACCGTCGCGGATGATACCCAGCAACAAATGTTCGGGTCCTACATAACTGTTTTGGAGCCGAGCCGCCTCTTCACGGCTGTATTCGATAACGTCAAGCAATCTTTGCGAATAATTGTCCTTCATATTTAATATAATGTACGAAAACAAGTCGTGTGCAAAATTAATAATCTTTTGGCGAGTAGCTCACAAAATCCATGCCATTCTTTCCGATGAGCAAGAGAAAAAAGACGAAACTCAAAATTTAGCTACATTTTCTTTCGTGATAAATGGAAAAACCGTACCTTAGTGCACTTTTTCAGAGGTTAGATATTGAGTGTAATTAATATAAAACTAAATGGTTGATCAAGACAGAATTATTAAGATTAACATCGAAGAGGAGATGAAATCGGCCTACATCGACTACTCCATGTCGGTGATCGTTTCACGAGCTCTTCCAGATGTTAGGGATGGTTTCAAGCCTGTTCATCGCCGTATCCTTTTCGGAATGAATGAGCTGGGTAACACGTCCGACAAACCTTATAAGAAATCTGCAAGAATAGTTGGTGAAGTTTTAGGTAAGTACCACCCGCATGGTGACTCATCCGTCTATTTTGCGTTGGTACGAATGGCCCAAGAGTGGTCGATGCGCTATAAGCTGGTCGATGGGCAGGGAAACTTCGGTTCAATGGACAACGACAGTCCGGCAGCCATGCGTTACACCGAAGCACGTTTGAGCCGTATGGCAGAAGAGATGCTTCGCGACATTGAAAAAGATACTGTAGATTTTACGCCAAACTTCGACGATACATTGAAGGAACCGACGGTGTTGCCGACACGCATTCCGAACCTGTTGGTCAACGGTGCTTCCGGTATTGCCGTAGGTATGGCGACCAATATGCCGACACACAACCTGTCGGAAGTGTTAGACGGATGTATTGCCTTCATTGATACGAAGGGAGAGATTGACGTGCCCGGATTGATGCAATACATCAAAGCCCCTGATTTCCCTACCGGAGCTACAATTTATGGATATGCAGGTGTCAAGGCCGCCTATGAGACCGGTCGCGGCCGTATCGTGCTGCGTGGTAAAGCGGAAATCGAACAGGAGGCCAATCACGAGAAAATCATCATCACCGAGATCCCCTATCAGGTGATCAAATCGGATCTGATCAAGAATATTGCCGATCTGGTCAACGAGAAACGGCTTGACGGAATTTCCAACATCAATGATGAATCTTCCAGCCGCGAAGGCGTGCGCATCGTGGTGGATGTGAAACGTGATGCCAACTCCAACGTCGTGCTCAACAAACTGTATAAGATGACAGCGTTGCAGTCTTCTTTCAGCGTGAACAACATTGCGTTGGTCAAAGGGCGTCCGAAGCTGCTCAATCTGAAGGATCTGGTCAAGGCATTTGTCGATCATCGCCACGAGGTGGTCATCCGTCGCTCACGCTACGAGTTGAAAAAGGCCGAAGAACGTGCCCACATCCTGGAGGGATTGATTGTCGCCTCTGACAACATTGACGAGGTAATCGCCATCATCAAATCTTCACAAAGTCCGCAGGAGGCCATCACACGCTTGATGGACCGCTTCTCGCTCAGCGACATCCAGGCACGTGCCATCGTAGAGATGCGTCTGCGTCAGTTGACGGGTCTGGAGCAGGACAAGCTGCGTGCCGAATATGAGGAACTGGAAAAATTGATTGCCCGTCTGAAAGAAATTCTCGAAAACGAGGATCTGTGCATGCAGGTCATTAAAGACGAATTGCTGGAAATCAAGGCTAAATATGGTGACGAACGAAAGACCGACATCATCTATGCATCAGAGGAGCTGAATCCAGAAGACTTTTATGCAGACGATGAGATGATCATCACGTTGTCACACATGGGCTACATCAAGCGGACTCCGCTCAGTGAGTTCCGGGCACAGGGACGCGGAGGTGTCGGTGCCAAGGGATCTGAGACACGCGATGAAGACTTCGTCGAATACATCTATCCTGCCTCCATGCATGCCACCCTGCTCTTCTTTACGGCCAAGGGACGTTGCTACTGGTTGAAGGTGTACGAGATTCCGGAAGGAGCGAAGAATGCCAAAGGGCGTGCCATCCAGAACTTGCTCAACATCGAGGCCGACGACAAGGTGCAGGCCTTTATCCGCGTGAAGAACCTCACAACCGACACGGAGTTCATCAACTCACACTACCTGCTCTTCTGCACCAAGAAGGGTATCATCAAAAAGACGTTGCTCGAAGCCTACTCCCGTCCGCGCCAAAATGGCGTGAATGCGATCACGTTGCGTGAAGACGACGGACTGATTCAAGTCTGCATGACCAACGGTGACCGGGAAGTGCTGATTGCCAACCGCAACGGACGTGCCATCCGCTTCCACGAAAGTGCCGTACGGGAAATGGGACGTACAGCAGCCGGTGTACGGGGCATGACGCTTGACGAAGACGGCAGCGACGAGGTAATCGGTATGATCTGCATCAAAGACAAGGAAAAGGAAAGTGTGCTGGTTGTCTCTGAACAGGGCTACGGCAAACGTTCTTCCATCGATGACTACCGCATCACGAACCGAGGTGCAAAGGGTGTGAAGACCATCAACATCACGGAGAAAACCGGCAAGCTGGTGGCCATCAAGAATGTGACAGACGAGAATGACCTGATGATCATCAACAAATCGGGTATCACTCTCCGTATGAAGGTGAACGACCTGCATATTATCGGCCGTGCGACACAAGGTGTCCGCCTGATCAACCTGGAGAAACGTAACGATGAAATCGCTTCTGTCTGCAAGGTGCTTTCGGAGAGCGAAGAGAAACTGACGGAGGAACAGGCTGCACAAGAAGCGCAAGAGGAAAATGAAACAAACGAATAAACAACAAACAAACAGAATATTAATTTAATTATTATCGCAATGAAAAAAGTATTGTTTACACTCGCATTGTGCATGGCAGCATCTGCCTCATTCGCACAAAAGAAGGCAGTCAGCGAAGCACAGAGCATAGCCAAAGGTCAGAATCCGGACTTCGGTGAGGCTCGCAGCCTGATCAAGGGTGCCTTGGAGAATCCTGAATCAAAAGACGACGCCAAGACTTGGTTCGTAGCCGGTCAGATTGAGGACACTCAGTTCAGCAACGAGCGTACAAAACAGGTGTTGGGCCAACAACCGAACGAGCAGGTGATGTATGACGCGCTGTTCGCAGTGCTCCCCTACTTTGAGAAGGCGTATGAGCTGGATCAGCTGCCGAACGAAAAGGGTAAAATCAAACCGCGATTCACAAAGGACATCAAGAGCATCCTGAGTGCAAATCACGTGTACTATATCAACGGTGGTGCTTACTACTTTGACCAGCAGAAGTACAAAGAGGCTTATGACTTCTTCGAACAATACATCAAGATCGCTGATCTGGATATGTTCAAAGGTACTCCGACGGCTGAACGCGATTCAAACTTCATGATGGTTCAGTTCTATTCTGCTGCCGCCGCTTCTTTGATGAAGGATTCCAAACTGGCGATCGCAGCCCTGGAGCGTGCAAAGGCATACGACTATCGTGCAAACGATGTATATCAATATCTTTGCTATGAGTACGAGCAGGCTAAGGATTCTGTGAAACTGGAACAGACACTGGAAGAGGGTCTGAAGAAATTCCCGGAAGAACCCTACTATCTGCTGAGCCTGATCAACAGCTACATCTACTCAAACCGCAACGAGAAGGCAATCGAATATCTGGATGCAGCCATCGCAAAAGACGGCAATAACGCTCAGTTGTATGATGTAAAGGGTCGTGTGTATGAGAACGTAAAAGACTATGCAAACGCAGAGACTTGCTTCAAGAAAGCGTTGGAAATCAATCCGGAATACGTAGAGTCATTGTCAAACTTGGGTCGTGTATATTACAACCAGGCTGTCAACAAGAAAGATGAAGCCAATGCTTTGACAGACAAGGCTGCTTACGAAAAGGCTGAACAGGAAGCAAAGGATTTGTTCCGTCAGGCTCTTCCCTATTTCGAGAAGGCTCACAAGCTGAAACCGGATGCCCGTGACAACATGATCGCCTTGCGTGGTATCTACTACAACCTGAACATGAATGCTGAATTTGATGCCATTGAAGCAGAAATGAATCAATAATCCATTCTGCGCATTCAAAGCATGAAATGATAAAGCCGGAAGTTTGTATCATACAGACTTCCGGCTTCTTTTATACCGCTAATGAAACGGATCCCAATCAAAACAGCTTACCAGAGATACGAAGTTTCAGAACCGGATAGACCTTGAAATGATTGATGATGTCCGTAAAATCATTGTCGGCCTCCCGCATCAGGTCTGATACATTTCCTGTCTCTGCATAGACTTCCGGAGTGCCATGGATCTGTACACCCAAATCCAACAGAAAGTTCACCCGTTTGGAAGGAACCGCACGGCCATAACCGATTCCCACATAAGGACGGACAGAAGACACTTTCAATCCACCGTCCACATCACCATTCTTATCCACCGGGATCGTCACGTCACCGATTTCCAGACCGGCCGATCCACCGGCAGCAATCAGGTCGCGCATCGCATCGCTGTGACCGCTCAACTTCACGAGCTTATTGCCACCGAAAGAGGCACCGGCTGCAATGAAAAGACCATTGGAACGGAACGGATAGAGATTCAGCAGGATTTCACCGGTAGCCCGCTTCAAGGAGCCCTCTACATCCATGGAAGCCGAGGAGGAGTAACCGGGGATATTCTCCAACCCTTGCAGAGTGACATCCACCTGATCTTTTACTGTGATGCCCGGCATGAAAGAGACTCCACCCCGAAGCGCCAGATAGTTACCGACTGGTGTAGCGACATCCACACCGATTCCCAGTGTACTTGCACTGACACCGACACCCAGTGAGTTAAAATAACCATACTCTGCCTGTGCCAGAACCTGATGGCCACACAGCATGGATACGACGAACAGAAAACTTAAAGCAAGTTGTTTCATTTCACATTACATTTTAGCGTTAAAAATCATTTGTTTATTCGAGTTTCAAAGACATAAGCGTAATAGAGTTTGGAGGGAACCGATAAATCATCGGACCTCCTAAAGAAAAGGTATGCGTGAAGCGCTTCGGAGCGATTGTCTCCGGCTGGTCCAAACTGTTGCGGTCCTCGGGATTTCCCGCCAACTGGATCACTTCGGCTTGGCTCCCCACGGAGAATCCCTTCAACCGGATTTCACATTTTTCCTCATGATAGGTCGTATTCACCACCTTCAGATAGAGACGCTGATTCTGCTGGTCCAGCACCGTACCAGCCATCAAAGCAGGGATGGGTCGCAGATGCACATGATGGACCAGGACATCATCCACATAACACATCAGTTCATCATCCCGGCACTCGATACGCACCTGATACCAGCGGTTGCTTTCGAAAGGCAGTTCT
>JBJECC010000224.1:0-5648 GCA_051870655.1 Parabacteroides sp.
GTAGTTGCGAGGATCAGTTGACGACAGATGATGCCACAAAGATCTCTTCCGAAACGATCCTGTCCAGTACCACCGGACTCAACTCGGTGTTGAACTCCGCCTACTATTGCCTGCTGATGGGTGACAACGGCGCCAGTAGCCAGAACGATGCTTGTTATGCCGGTCTGACGGGTTATCTGATGCACTATGATATTGCCGGTCCGGACATCATGAGTACCAACAACTACGGCGGTTCACCCGAATCCACCTACAAGTTCCTGAACGAGCGCACGATGTCGTCCGGTTATGCAGACCGCATCTGGGTCAATATGTACAAGGTGATCAACCAGGTGAACCAGATCATGGATGCGCTGCCTGAAGCCTCCGGTTCCGAGGCAGAAAAGACCGAACTGAAGGGCCAGTGTCTGGCTATGCGTGGTATCGCCTATTTCCACCTGATCATGAACTATCAGCAGACCTATGCGATTGCCAAGGACAAACGCGGTGTAATCCTGCGCCTCTCTTCGACGGATGATGCCAACCTGGGTTTCTCTACCGTACAGCAGGTGTATGACCAGATCGTAGCCGACCTGTCAGCCGCCAAGAGCAGCCTGTCCGGTTTCCAGCGTTCCGAAAAATGGAAGATCAATACTGATGTCGTATCCGGTATGTTGGCCCGTGTCTATCAGGTGATGGGCAACTGGCAGGGTGCCTTGAGCGAAGCCTCTTCTGTGTATCAGAAATACAGCACACTGATGTCGAAAGAGGAATGGTACAGCGGTTTCGACCAGCTGATGGCCAATAACTGTGCCGAGCTTGTATGGGGTGTCAAGTTCACCAACCTGACCAACATCAGCTCTAACGTCGAGTTCTGCTACTGGTACAACCAGGATCCCAGCTACGGCGAGACAATGCAGTCCGGACCGACCTACAACTTCATCAACCTCTTGGTGGACCAAAAATATGTCGATCTGTTTGACGATACCGACTATCGCGGTACCAAGTGCACCAAGACAGAGAACGTCACGGACGAAGATGAAAAGGCTGTCATGTTCTGGCATCGTACGGCCAATGGTGACAACGAGATCAAGCAGAAATGGGCTTACAACAAGATGAAAACCTATGGTGATGGCGGTGGTGCCGTACAGTCACACGTCTATGACATCGACATCCCGTTGATGCGTGGATCGGAAATGTTGCTGATCATGGCAGAGGCAGAGGCCAACTTAGGAAAGACAAGCGAAGCCTTGTCTCACCTGAACACGTTGCAGGCTGCCCGTCAGGCCCAGCTGACCACCGTATCCGAGAAGAACCAGTTGCTGGAGAAGATCTACATCGAACGCCGCAAGGAATTGCTGGGTGAAGGTGTGGTCGGAGCGTATGACCTGTTGCGTCTGCAACAGCCGTTGGTACGTTATGCGGCTACCGCTCAGAATCCGGCCGGTCACTTCGCTTGGGGATTGGCTCAGTTGGATGGTTACAACGGTGCCGATGCAGAACCGAAGGGTGTCTTGCAGTCCAACGACTATCGTTTCCTGATGCAGATTCCGCAGTTGGAAATCGCCAACAATGAAGCCGTCACGACGGCCGACCAGAATCCGTTCAGCGGACAATAATCGTGTACGATTTGATATGATTTAGAGAAAGAGGGGCTCCAGTGAGTCCCTCTTTTTGTATATTTGCCGGAACAATTAATTTATAATGATCTATCTATGAAACAAGGATTACTCTTTTGGTTGTGCTTGCTTGTCATCGCTCCGCTGACAGCGCAAGAGAAACCACAGGCCGAATGGTACGGGACAGGCACGTGGGATGCCGACTCATTGGGAAATCACCGCATTGTCGTGGCGGTGGATAAGCCCGCAGATGCCGTATTGGCCACGCTGAACTGGCGTCGGCGGGATTTACACCCCGAACAATGCGGGGTGATCGTGGTGGATGCCACGACTGGACAACGTATCACCAATGTGGTACGTCTGTATGCAGACCGGGAACGGGGTGAGATTGCTTTCCAACCGCAGACCGTACCGGGAAACTACTATATCTATTATCTCAAAAGCGTTTCGACCGGAAGCCGGTACTATCCGACAGTCCATTATCCGGACATGGAAGCGACCGCTACTACAGACTGGCTGCAAAAGAACCGGCTGACAGGCAAGAAGACGCCCGCATTACCTGCCGCACGCTTGGTACAATATCAGGCCATTGACGATTTCCACAGTTTCTATCCGATGGAAGTGATCGCCACGGAAGCGGAAAAGGTGGCACTCTTGCGGCAACAGCCGGCCGATCCCTACATCCTGTTTACGGAGGACCGGCGTTACCCCATCCGTATGACGAACGACATTCCCTACAAGTGGGTGGAAGAGAATCGTCACGATTATTTCAAAGGCACGGCAGACAAAGGGGAATATTATGTATTTCAAGTGGGTGTCTGGGCGGCTCGTGAAGCTGTAGAGCAGCTGCACGTCTCCTACTCCGACTTGACGAATGCCGCTACCGGCGAACAGATTCCTGCTTCCGCTTTTACCTGCTTCAACACAGAGGGAATCGATGTGACCGGAACTGTCTTTGAAAAGGAGTGTTCCGTCGAAAAGGGAAAGGTACAGGCGCTATGGATCGGTGCCATGGTGCCGGAGCAACTCTCGGCAGGCTGTTATCAGGGGTGTGTCACCATCTCGGCAGCGAATGCAGAACCGAAACAGATCGCCCTGGAACTGACTGTCACTGATCAGGTCATCGCTGACCATGGCGACAATGAACCGTGGCGGCACTCCCGGTTGCGCTGGCTCAATTCCCAGATAGGATTTGATGATGAGGTTGTGGCGCCCTATATACCGGTCGGTCTGAAAGAGAAGCAGCTCTCCATCTTAGGACGTACGGTGCAGTTGGCCGACAATGGATTGCCCCAATCGATCACCAGCTATTTTGAAGAGACACTGACACATATCGGCACAGAGGGACGTGCCCTGCTGTCAGAGCCGATGCAGTTGGTGGCCGACGGCGGTGACTGGGAGAATCTGGACTTCGCCATTACCAAACACAAACCGGGCGCGGTAGCCTGGAAAACCATGAACCAGAACGACCGGTTCCTGATGCAGTTAGAGGGTGAATTGGAGTCTGACGGAAATATCACCTATCGGGTGACACTGATTGCCCAAAAGGATGGGACGATCCAAGATGTCGCCTTGCGTACGGAACTGGCACCCGGTATCGCCAAATATATGATGGGCTTGGGTGAGAAGGGTGGTTATTGCCCCAAGAACTTCGACTGGAAATGGGATGTGGAAAAGAATCAGGATGCCATCTGGGCAGGAGATGTCAATGCCGGCCTGCAACTCCGGTTCTACGACAACCAATATGAGCGTCCGTTGAACACTAACTTCTATCACCAGAAACCGCTGCACATGCCGGTTTCCTGGAGTAATGCGGGGCAAGGAGGTATCCGGATCCGCCCCGACGGCACCTCGACACGGGTAGAGGCCTATTCCGGCAAACGGGAAGTCAAGCGGGGAGACCGGCTCTACTATTATTTTAATGTATTGATTACGCCCTTCCGGACCATCGATACCAACAAGCAATGGAAGAACCGTTTCTATCATGGCTATCAATTCATCGACGACACCTATGAGTTTGGAGCCACGGTAGTCAACATCCACCATGCCAATGCGATCAATCCCTATATCAACTATCCCTTCCTGCGCCCGAAGGAGATGAAATCCTACATTGACGGGGCTCATGCCAAACAGATGAAGGTCAAGATCTACAATACCGTCCGTGAATTGTCCAACCACTGTGTCGAGCTCTTCGCCCTGCGAAGCCTGAACGGAGAGATCTTCTCGCAAGGGGAGGGAGGTGGCTACTCCTGGCTGCAAGAGCATCTGGATCAAGACTACATTGCCGCCTGGTTCTCCTACCATGTGCAGTGTGCAGCCATTGTGAACACAGGTGTCTCCCGTTGGCATAACTATTATATGGAAGGGTTGGACTGGCTGTTGAAGCATGTGGGTATTGACGGGATCTACATCGACGATCTGGCGTTTGACCGGATGTCCATGAAACGGGTACGCAAGATTCTGAACCGGACCAATCCGGGTGCTCTGATCGACCTGCATTCTGCCAACCAATACAATGAACGGGACGGTTTCGCCAACAGTGCGAACCTTTATCTGGAACATTTCCCCTATATCGACCGCCTCTGGTTCGGGGAATACTTCGACTACAACATGCCGCCGGAGTTCTGGATGGTGGAAGTGTCCGGTCTGCCTTACGGTCTGATGGGTGAAATGCTTTGGGAGGGCGGAAACAAATGGCGAGGCATGTTGTATGGCATGACCGGCCGTAATCCGGGTTATGGAGTCGATAACCGTTCCTTATGGCAATTCTGGGATCAGTTCGGTATGCAGGATAGCGAAATGATCGGCTATTGGGTCTCTTCCAATCCGGTGAAGACCGGCCGAGAGAAGACACTGGCCACACTCTATCGGCACGCAAACGGCAAGAAGATGCTGCTTTCCTTGGCTACATGGGAACCACAAGATGCCCCGGTGGATTTGCAGATCGATTGGAACGCATTGGGACTGGATCCGGCCAAGGCTACCCTGCATGCTCCCGCCATTGCTGATTTCCAAGAAGAAAAAGAGTGGAAACCGGGTGAGACCATCACGGTTCCCCAAGGAAAAGGTTGGTTGATTATCATTGAATAGTGTTCACCATGAAAAGATTACTATGTATTGCCTGTGCGGCCTGTATAGCATGGCCGGCAGGCGCACAACAACAAGCTTCTGTGAAGGAGAGGGTACAGACGGTCAAGACCTATCCCTTCTCCGATCCTGATCCGACGGCTGATCCGACGGATCTCTATTATCCCTATTTCCGTTTCGACGGTTTCTCCGCCAAAGGAATCGACAAGTCATGGAAAACTGTCGAACTGGAGAATGACTACATCCGCCTGTCACTCTATCCCGAAGTAGGCGGCAAGATCTGGGGCGCCATTGACAAGAGTACCGGACAGGCATTTATCTACAACAACCATGTGGTGAAGTTTCGTGACATTGCCATGCGGGGTCCCTGGACCTCAGGCGGTATCGAGTTCAACTTCGGTATCATCGGCCATGTGCCCACCTCCAGTACCCCCATCGACTACTACACCCGGCAGAAACCGGACGGAAGTGTCAGCTGTTACATCGCCTCGTATGAATGGGTGACACGGACCTACTGGTGTGTGGAGGTCAACTTGCCGAAAGATAAGGCCTATTTCACGACGACCACCACCTGGTTCAACCAGTCGGATCTGGACCAGCCCTATTACCAATGGATGAATGCCGGCTACAAGGCTGCCGGCAAAGCCCAGTTCTGTTACCCGGGCAATTCATACATCGGCCATAACGGTGAATTGGGTACCTTCCCCCAGGATGAAGAGGGACGCGATCTCTCCTGGTATGACAACAATAATTTCGGCTCTTCCAAATCGGAACACGTCCTGGGCTTCTACAACGACTATTACGGCATTTACTGGCATGAGGACAACTATGGATCAGTCCACCATGCCGGTTACGACGAGAAGTTAGGCATGAAGATCTTCCTGTGGGGACAAGCCCGGGACGGAGGCATTTGGGAGGATCTGCTTACCGACACAGACGGACAATACATTGAATTGCAATCGGGCC
>JBJECC010000225.1:0-5617 GCA_051870655.1 Parabacteroides sp.
CTACACATCTGGCCGGTGCCAAGGTTAGTGGTGGAGTTAGCAATTTGTCTTTTTCGTTCCGGGGTAATAATTATGTTCGAGAGGCCATGCATGCGGTTTTCTTGTACCATGCCATTGCCAAAGGAATGGATATGGG
Source organism: Parabacteroides sp. (assembly GCA_051870655.1). Lineage (GTDB taxonomy): Bacteria > Bacteroidota > Bacteroidia > Bacteroidales > Tannerellaceae > Parabacteroides. The sequence goes on from JBJECC010000225.1 coordinate 137, forward strand.
TATTGTGAATCCCTCTACCTCTGTGACGTATGAGGAAATAGAGCCTGCATTCCGCACGCTATTGGAAGATGTGATTTTGGATCGTCGTCCGGAAGCGGCAGAGGAGCTGATTGCCTATGCACAACGACTGCATCAGGAGTCCCAAGGTACAACCGCAGAGAAACATGAAGGCTGGCGTGAACTCTCTTTACAGGAACGTTTGGAATATGCCTTGGTGAAAGGGCTGGGAGATTATCTGGAATCCGATTTGCAAGAGGCGTTGCAACAGTATCCTCATGCGGTCGATATCATTGACGGTCCGTTGATGAGCGGCATGAATAAAGTAGGGGATCTGTTCGGATCGGGTAAAATGTTTTTGCCTCAAGTGGTGAAAACCGCTCGCACGATGAAAAAGGCCGTTGCCATTCTTCAACCGGCCATTGAGGCTGAGAAAAAGCAATCTGGTGCGACCAAGGCGGGCAAGGTCCTTTTTGCGACTGTGAAAGGAGATGTCCATGATATCGGTAAAAATATAGTGTCGATTGTATTGTCCTGCAACAATTATGAAGTCATTGACTTGGGTGTCATGGTGCCGGCTGAGACAATTGTGAAGTGTGCGCGCGAGGAACAACCGGATTTGGTCTGCCTGTCGGGACTGATTACCCCTTCGCTGGAGGAAATGGTCCATGTGGCAGACGAGATGGAAAAGGCCGGTTTGCATATCCCGATCATGGTGGGAGGTGCCACTACTTCCAAATTACACACGGCTGTGAAGATCGCTCCACATTATAGCTACCCGGTGATTCATGTAGTGGATGCCTCGCAGAATCCTTTGATTGCAGCGAAACTCTTGAATCCGGAGACACGTGATGCGTATGTGGCTCAGTTGAATGAAGAACAGGAGGCGTTGCGTCAGTCGTTCGGACAACAACAAGAGACGTTGGTTTCGTTGGAAGAGGCTCGCAAACAGGCGGTTCAAGTGGATTGGACTGTCTATCAGCCGGTAGTTCCCCATCAGCAAGGTGTCCAAGTGATACCAGCCATTCCACTGGAAACCATTATTCCGTATATTCATTGGACCTTCTTCTTTACGGCTTGGAAATTGACAGGCCGTTATGCAGATGTGGCACAGATTCATGATTGTGACGCATGCCGCGCTTCTTGGCTGGCAGGTTTTGCCGGTGAAGAGCAGGAGAAGGCCAAAGAGGCGATGCGCCTTTACCGGGACGCCGTCCAACTGTTGGATCGCTTAGTGAAAGAAAAGGCCGAATATTGTAGGGCTGTGTATGGTTTCTTCCCGGCATTCAGCCAGGAGGACACAATATGGGCAGGCGATGTAGCTCTGCCGATGCTGCGTCAACAGGTGAAACGTGAAGGGCAGCATTATTATAAGTCATTGGCGGATTATGTGATGCCCCATGGCATGGGAAAAACGGATTACATAGGTGCTTTCGCGGTGACAGGTGGGGCTGGTTCGGAACATCTCCGTCAGCAGTTTGAACAGGAGGGGGATACTTACAGCGTCATGCTATTGCAGACTTTGACCGATCGTTTGGCAGAAGCGGCGGCTGAATATTTACATGAGCAAGTACGTAAACATTATTGGGGATATGCACCTGATGAGCAACTTTCGATTGCAGATCTCTACCGGGTCAAGTATCAAGGAATCCGTCCGGCCATTGGCTATCCATCGTTGCCGGATCAATGTCTGAATTTTGCTGTAGATCAGCTTTTGCATCTGTCTCAGATTGGAATCAGCTTGACGGAGAACGGGGCGATGACTCCGACTGCCTCAGTCAGCGGTTTGTATATTGCACATCCGGAAGCCTCCTATTTTATGGTGGGAACCATTGATCAGGAACAGATGAAAGATTATGCACGTCGCCGGGGACTCTCTGAAACTGAAGTTTGTCGTTTGTTAAGTCGGATCATACGGAATTGATGGAAGAGTATTTGGCACAATTGAACGAAGCGCAACGTGCAGCTGTCACTTATGTGGATGGTCCGGCCCTGGTGATTGCAGGGGCCGGATCCGGCAAGACACGGGTGCTGACCTATAAAATAGCCTATTTGATGCAACAGGGGATGAAGCCCTATCATATCTTGGCGCTTACTTTCACAAACAAAGCTGCGCGGGAAATGAAAGAACGGGTAGCCCGTGTCGTTGGTGAAGAATCGGTCCGTCAGTTGTGGATGGGCACGTTTCATTCGATCTTTTCCCGTATTTTGCGGCGTGAGGCGGCCTATGTCGGATACCCTTCCAATTTTACGATTTATGATGCTTCCGATTCAAAGAATCTGTTAAAGTCCATCATCAAAGAGATGCAGCTGGATGACAAGACCTATCGGCCAAGTCTTGTGCAGGGACGGATATCGCGCGCAAAGAATGCATTGATCACTGCCAAGGGATATGCTTCCGATCGGGAAATGCAAGAGTCCGATCTGAGTAGCAAAGTACCTTTGATTCGGGATATTTATCAACGGTATCAAAACCGGTGTGTACAAGCCGGAGCGATGGATTTTGACGATCTGCTGTTGCAGACCTATCGGCTGTTTCATGATTATCCCGAGGTGTTGGCCCGTTATCGGGATCTTTTCCAGTATGTATTGGTCGATGAATACCAAGATACGAATTATGCCCAACATCAGATCATGCAGCAGTTATGCGTGGGACAAGGACAAATTTGTGTAGTGGGTGATGATGCACAAAGCATCTATTCTTTCCGGGGTGCGGATATCGACAATATCTTGAAGTTCAAGAATTGTTATTCAGGATGCCGCATTTTCAAGTTGGAACGGAATTATCGTTCTACACAGATTATTGTCAATGCTGCGAACAGTCTGATTCATAAAAACCGATGGCAGATTGAGAAACGGGTCTATTCGGAAAAAGACAAGGGACAGCCTATTCCGGTTTTCGCCTCTTATTCAGACTATGAGGAGGCTTATACGGTGGCTTCCCGCTTGATCGAGATGCGGCGTCATGAGTATACGTATGCTGATTTTGCCATTCTCTATCGGACGAATGCCCAGTCTCGCGTGTTGGAAGAGGTATTGCGGAAGCGGGGTGTTCCCTATCGAGTGTATGGCGGGCTCTCTTTTTATCAGCGAAAGGAGATCAAGGACGTGCTGTCCTATTTCCGGTTGGCTGTAAATCCTCATGATGAGGAGGCCTTGAAACGGGTGATCAATTATCCGGCACGAGGTATTGGGGATACAACGGTCGGTAAATTGGTGGCTGCCGCTTCCCAGCAGGATGTCAGTCTATGGCATGTGCTGTGTTGCCCTTCCGAAGTGGGGTTGCAGGTGAACAGCGGTACGGCGAAAAAGCTGGATGCTTTTCGGACCATGATGGAACAGTTCATTCAGTACAGCCGGGAATTACCGGCAGACGAAGCGGCAGTACGGATCATCAAGGAGAGTAGTGTGCTTAGTGTGATGGCACAAGATCGCTCTGTGGAGGGCGTGAGTCGCCAGGAAAATTTACAGGAACTTCTGAATGGAGTGGTCGAATTTTGTAAGATGCGTCAGGAGGAGGGGAGTGAACACCTGCTTTTGGAGGATTTCTTGTCTGAGGTTTCTTTGATGACCGATCAAGACAATGACAAAGAAGAATCAGCTGACAAGGTAACGATGATGACTGTACATGCGGCCAAGGGATTGGAGTTTAAGAATGTATTTGTCGTGGGATTGGAGGAGGATCTGTTTCCTTCCATGATGTCAAAAGACAGTCCAAAAGCGATTGAGGAGGAGCGACGTCTTTTTTATGTGGCCATTACCCGCGCAGAAGAACATTGCCTGTTAAGTTATGCCAAGAGCCGTTATCGGAATGGGAAGACCGATTTTTGCTCTCCGAGCCGTTTTTTGCAAGATATTGATTCTGATTATCTGGATTTGCCGTCCGGTTCAGCCCGCAGAGTATCTTCCACGGAGGAGGTCCGTCAGGAGGTCCGTCCGGTTGCCTTCCGTTCGCCGTTGCGTCAGATACCAGAATCTTATCGGAAATTATCGCCAGTTTCATCATCCACGGAGTCTCCTCAGAGACCGCAGTCCGTTTCTTCCGCCTCCGTAGCTGTTACTCCCAGTGGCGGATTATGTGTAGGAGCCCATGTACGCCATGAACGGTTTGGTGATGGCCGAGTGTTGGCCATGGAGGGTGAAGGCAGCAATTTGAAGGTTACGGTCTCCTTTTCTTTGGTGGGACAGAAGCAATTGTTGGCAAAGTTTGCACGACTAACGCTGTTGGATTCATAAAATAGCGTTATCTTTGCACAATACATTATAAATAGGATAAATTAGTAGCATGATCAATATCCAACAGATACCATCTCCTTGTTATGTGATGGAAGAGAAGTTATTGAGACGGAACTTGGCACTGATCAAAAGTGTTCAGGAACGTGCGGGTATAACTATCATATTAGCCTTTAAGGCATTTGCAATCTGGAAATCTTTTCCTATCATTCGGGAATATATCACCTGTTCCACTGCCAGTTCAAAATATGAAGCGAGGTTGGCATTTGAGGAAATGGGTAGTTTGGCTCATACCTATTCACCGGCTTATACGGATTCGGATTTCGCGGATATTTTGAAATATAGCAGTCATGTGACGTTCAATTCCCTTTCGCAGTTTCAGCGTCTTTATCCGCGTGTGCAGGCGGAAGGCGGACGGGTTTCTTGCGGATTACGTATCAATCCTGAGTATTCGGAGGTAGGGACGGATTTGTATAACCCGTGTGCTCCCGGTTCTCGTATGGGCATTGTGAATGACTTGTTGGGTGATACGTTGCCGGAAGGGGTGGAAGGGCTGCATTTCCATACGTTGTGTGAATCCACCTCTTTTGATTTGGAAAAGACTTTAGCGGTTGTGGAAGAACGTTTTGGCCGTTTCTTGCCTCATATCAAATGGTTGAATATGGGTGGAGGTCATTTGATGACCCGTAAGGGATATGATGTAGATCATTTGGTACGTACATTGGTAGCGTTTAAGGAGCGTCATCCAAACCTGGAATTGATCATGGAACCGGGTAGCGCGTTTGGTTGGCAGACAGGCTTTTTGTTGACGACAGTCGTGGATATTGTGGAGAATCACGGGATCCGGACGGCTATTATTGACGCGTCTTTCACTTGTCACATGCCGGATTGTTTGGAAATGCCTTATAAACCTGCAATTCGTTACGCGACAGATCCGGTTGAGGGGAAACCTACTTACCGGATAGGTGGCAACAGCTGTTTAAGTGGTGATTTTATGGGGGATTGGTCGTTTGATCGTCCGCTACAAATAGGGGATAAACTGATTTTTGAAGATATGATCCATTATACCATTGTAAAGACAACGATGTTTAATGGAATACCGCACCCGGCCATTGCCTTGTGGAGCCAAGATGATCAATTGAAGCTCTATCGAGAGTTTGGCTATGACGATTATAAGCACAGAATGAGTTGATAGAAACGGATTTCTGTATTCGTGACAGGTTAGATGAATAAATAAAAGCATGCAGATAT
>JBJECC010000226.1:0-26868 GCA_051870655.1 Parabacteroides sp.
CCATGAGTTCCGTACATGAAGAATTCAACATAAAATGAACGTGGAACTACTATGCTATTTTGTCAAAGAAGGTCCTAGGAAAACCCCAACATTCAAAATAAAGCAGCAGCCCCACGTGTATGCGCAGAACGACCGCTGGGCTATCTTGTAATGTTGAGAAAATTTCCTAGGTTTTCTTTGAATAAGATAAGCACAACGCTCAAAATACTAAATATAATGTAGGAAAAAGGTGACTCTTCATCTTTATCCGTTGCGACAAATATAGGAATTTTAGTGTGTTTGGCAGGGAATCAGGAAGAGTATTTTAAGTTTGATAACAAAAAGGCATTTTGTCTTTGGGGGAGAATATGGACAGTATCGTTCGACTATGGCTTGACAGTGGAGTTTGTCAAGTACCTGTTATGACAATAGCCACTGCCATTCATCCGTGGCTGAATGGTGCTATTATACAGATTAATACTTAATACGAGCGTGGATTCGTCAAACTTACATTAAATTACAAACTTTCCAGCAGTTCTATTATCTCACCTGTTCGTCAATATATGGGATGGCGTCGAAACGGCCTTGCAAATATGCCTTCTCTGCATCCAGCCCGTCGCGGAAATCTTTGTAATCAAACAGCGAATACAAATCCGAGGATCCGTCGTCCCGTTTGTTGACAAAATATATCTGATCCTTACGCAACTTGTTGGTATTAAGCAGGTATGTATTATGCGTAGTATATATCAGCTGAGCCGATTCGCTTTTATTGAACAAACCGATAATATACTCTACCAGTTTTATATGCAGCTGCGTTTCAATTTCATCTATCAACAAGATTTTATTATTCTTGATGATATCCAGAATCGTCAGCATCATATTGAATAAACGCTGTGTTCCATCAGACTCTTCTGCAAAAAAGTTGAAAGGAACATCCGGGTTATTCCTGTGGTAGGTCGTAATGATCAGCTGTGGTTTCTGAATATCTTCTACCGACAATATTTGATTGTCCGCAGGATCAATCACTGCAGTCGAAAATACTTTATTTTGGATTAAAGGCAATCTGCCTGATCTTTTTTGGCTGTTACAATATGTTGCTGATAAGAGATAAGCAGGTACAGAAAGTGGCTGTATGCATCTCAATCCATCCGCAAGTTGAACTCCTCTTGAAGACGAGCCAGGGAGGGATTGATCTCCAGCAGATGTTGATATTTTTCTGTCGAGGTGTAGGCCAGATGCTTCTCGTTCACCTCATCGATGCGGACACGCATCTGGATATGGCTGTTCTTGAGTTGTGCACGCAGGAACGGCAGAATCTCCACGGCTGAATTGAAAAGCGCCTCCTGTTGTCCCGGATTGAGGACTTTCACTTCAAACTGGTAGTTGTCCTGCAAGGTCGGCAGGCAGTTCAGCATCGTGTTTTTCAGATAGACCCGTTTGTCCAACTTTTCGGCAAAGGCGTTCCAGGAACGGAGCAGCTCTTCAGAGGTGAAGGGGGTTGAAAGATCCCGTATGGGCTGATTGGCTGCTGTGGTAGAGGTTTCTGCTCTATTATCACGGCCCATTGTTTTCAAGGAACCCAACATCGGAGGCCGGTTGGTACGGCTTGCGGCCGGTTGAGGGGCTGCCGGTGCTTGTGGGGCTATTTGCGGCACCTGTACCGTTACCGCCTGTGGAGCTGTGGCCGGTCGGGCTGTAGTCGCATTCGTTACGGGTTGCGGAGCGGGAGCCGCAGCCGGAGCAGAACCGTTTATCGGTTCAAGAGCGGCTTTTTTTTTATCAGCCGGTTCGACCGGACGTGTCAGTTGGCACAGCTGGATCAGTGTCAGTTCCAGCAGCAACCGTTTGTTACGGCTGGTTCGATAATTCAGGTCACATTGGTTGGCCAGTTCGATGGCCCGATAGAGCAGACCGTCGGAACAGCGCTGGGCCATCTCCTTGTATCGTTCGCGGATGGAGGCTCCCACCTCAAACAGGATCAGCGTCGCTTCATCTTTGCAGACCAGCAGATCACGGAAATGGGAGGCGAGACCGGTGATGATGTTCTGTCCGTCAAAACCTTTGGAGAGAATTTCGTTGAGGGTCAACAGACAGTCGCGCACATTCCCGTTGAGGATCGCTTCGGTCAGGCGGAAATAATACTCATAGTCCAGCACATTCAGGTTGTCAATGACAGCCTGGTAGGTGATGTTTCCGTTGGTGAAGCTGACCACCTGGTCAAAGATGGAGAGGGCATCCCGCATCCCTCCGTCTGCCTTTTGGGCAATCACATTCAGGGCTTCCGGTTCAGCCGTGACCGATTCGCAGCGGGCCACATAGGCCAAATGCTCTACAATGTCTGCCAGGGAGATACGTGAGAAATCATAGATCTGGCAACGGGACAGAATGGTAGGCAATACCTTATGTTTTTCCGTTGTGGCCAGGATAAAAAGGGCATGATGAGGCGGTTCTTCCAAGGTCTTCAGGAAGGCATTGAAAGCGGCAGGACTCAGCATGTGGACCTCGTCGATGATAAACACCTTGTATTTGCCGATGGGGGGCGGAATGCGTACCTGCTCGATGAGTGACCGGATGTCATCCACTGAGTTGTTGGAGGCGGCATCCAGCTCATGGATATTGTAGGAGCGTTGTTCGTTGAACGCCATGCATGACTCACAGGCGTTGCAGGCCTCTCCGTCGGCTGTCGGATGCAGGCAGTTGATGGTTTTTGCGAAGATACGGGCACAAGAGGTCTTTCCCACACCACGCGGTCCGCAAAACAGGTAGGCATGCGCCAGTTTGTTGTTTTGGATGGCATGCTTCAATGTGGTGGTCAAAGACTTCTGTCCGACAACGCTTTGGAAGGTTGAGGGACGGTATTTTCGTGCCGAAACGATATAGTTGTCCATGCTTATACTGCCTAATTCTTCTCTGAATGAACAAAGGTAAATAAAAAATTGCCAGTTCAAAAATCCTCTGATCCCAAATTACTCCGTATCTTTGTCTCAAAATCCATAGGAAGATGATCCGATTTATTAAAAATATGTATGCGCGTATCTCCAGGATCAATGTGTATTGGTTGGTGACGATCGCTTTTCTGTTACTCACCTTTGTGGCGGGCGACAGCAATCTCTATAAACGATACACCTACGACCAGAAGATCCGCAGCCTGGAACGCGAGATCAAACATTACGAACAGGAGATAGAGGTCAACAGCAAGAAACTGCATGACCTGCATACCGACAAAGAGGGATTGGAACGTTTTGCCCGGGAAGAATATTACATGAAACGGGCCAACGAAGATGTATTCATTATTAAATAGGAGAGAGTCATGAGTTCCCGTACACGATCTGTTTTGTTTGCCTTGTCCGGTCTGCTGGTGCTGGCCGGTGCTGTGTTGTATCTGACGCATGCGGTGTTTGCTCCCTATCTGTTTGCCGTGGGGGCTGCCGGTGTGGCGGTGAGTTTCCTGACGCTCTCCACAGCCGGCATGGATTTTCGCGAACGCCGGTTGCACCGCTACAATCTGTTGTCCGGTCTGCTGATGATTGTTTCCTCCGGTTTGATGTTCTCCGGCCGCAAAGAGTGGGTGATCTGTCTCTTTATCGCTGCCCTCTTCCTGCTTTACACCTCGTTTGCCTGGCCCAAACGGGACTGATCATGACAATTTGGCCTTCAGAAAACGGCCGGTATAGGACTCCGGACAATGGATGATCTCCTCCGGTGTGCCGGTGAAGACCAGCTGGCCTCCCGCTTTTCCTCCTTCCGGACCGAGATCAATCAGATAATCTGCACATTTGATCACATCCATGTTATGCTCGATGATGACTACGGTGTGTCCTTTCTCAATCAATGCGTTGAAAGCGTGAAGCAGCGTTTTGATGTCGTGGAAATGGAGGCCGGTAGTAGGTTCGTCGAAAATGAAGAGCGTCGGATCCTGCTTTTCGAGTCCCAGATAATAGGCCAGTTTGACACGCTGGTTCTCGCCGCCTGAAAGGGTGGAGGAGGTTTGTCCCAATTTGATGTAGCCCAGCCCTACGTCCTGCAAGGGCTGCAAGCGTCTGACAATCTTCTGCGGCTGGCTGCCCGGATGGCTGGAGAAAAACTCGATGGCCTGGTTGACCGTCATTTCCAGCAGATCGAAAATATTGGCTCCTTGGTATTCGATGTCCAGCACCTCCTGCTTGAACCGTTTGCCGTGACACGCCTCACATTCCAGCGTGATGTCTGCCATAAACTGCATTTCCACCGTAATCTTGCCTTCTCCTTTGCACTCTTCGCACCGGCCTCCCTCTTTGTTGAACGAGAAATAGGCGGCATTGAACCCGAGCTGTTTGGCCAAAGGTTGTTCGGCATAGAGCTTGCGGATCTCATCGTAGGCACCGATGTAGGTGCCCGGATTGGATCGGGAACTCTTGCCGATGGAATTCTGATCGACAAACTGGATATCCTTGATCAGCTTGATGTCTCCTTTGATGGCTGAACACTCCACGGTTAGCCGTGCCGCATCGTCCAGGCAACGTTTCACTCCCTCGTAGAAGATGTCGCGTACCAGGGAACTCTTGCCCGATCCGCTGACTCCCGTGACGACTGTCATCACGTTGAGCGGAAAACGCACATCAATCCCTTTCAGGTTGTTACGGCGTGCCCCTTGAATCTCGATGTAGTTGTTCCAGGGTCGGCGGTAGGGAGGCAGTTCGATCTGTTCCTCACCTGTCAGATAACGCACGGTGAAACTGTCGCTGTGGGAATCCAGTTCATGGACGTTGCCTTGATAGACCACCTGTCCGCCCAGTCGTCCCGCCTTCGGTCCGATGTCGATGATGTAGTCTGCTGCCCGGATGATCTCTTCGTCATGCTCCACGACCACCACTGTGTTGCCCAACGCCTGGAGCTGTCTCAACACTTTGATCAGCAGATCCGTGTCGCGCGAATGGAGTCCGATGCTCGGCTCATCCAATATATAGAGCGATCCCACCAGACTGCTTCCCAACGAGGTAGCGAGGTTGATCCGCTGGCTTTCACCGCCCGATAGGGTAGAGGAGAGCCGGTCGAGCGTCAGATAGCCCAATCCTACATCCAAAAGGAATTGCAGACGGTTGTGGATCTCTGTCAAAAGCCGTTTGGCAATGGTCGCATCGTTTTCGTCCAAGGTCAGTTGGTTGAAAAAGGCCTTTGCCTCGGTAATCGGCATAGCGACAATTTCAGCAATGTTCTTTCCCCCTACATGGACATAGAGGGCTTCCGGTTTCAGCCGGGTTCCTTTACAGACCGGGCAGGTCGTCTTGCCCCGATAACGGGCCATCATTACCCGATACTGGATTTTGTATTGATTCTCTCCTACAAACTTGAAGAAGTCGTCGATGCCATGCAGGCCGCGTGCTCCGTGCCACAACAGCTCTTTTTCCTTTTCGGTCAATTCGAAGTAGGGACGATGGATGGGAAAGTTGTACCGTTCGCTTTTGGCAATGAACTCTTTCAGCCATTCGCTCATCACCTCGCCCTTCCAACAGACCACGGCTCCCTGATAGACGGACAGGCTTTGGTCCGGGACAACTAAATGTTCGTCGATACCCAGAATCTTCCCGAACCCTTCGCATTGCGGACAGGCCCCTAAGGGGTTGTTGAAACTGAACATCATGTCGCTGGGTTCTTCAAAGGTGATACCGTCTGCTTCGAACCGTTTGGAGTAGTCCCGTTTGACGACTTGGTCGGGCAGATAGAAACGGACGGTGCAACAGCCGTGTCCTTCAAAGAAGGCGGTTTCGGCAGAGTCAGCCAACCGGGTCTTGGCATTCTGCTCGGGAGAGACAGACAACCGGTCGATCAGCAATTCCATTGCGGGATTGGACAGTAATGCTTCCTGTTCCAGCACCTCGCTGATCCGGTAGATCTGCTCATGGACCAGTACGCGCGTATATCCCTCTTTCTGGAGCATCTCTAACTGGTTGGAAAGAGAACGTCCTTCCGGCGGCACGATGGGGGCGAACAGTGCCAGACGTGTACCGACCGGATAGGTCAGCGCTTCACGTACGATGTCGGCTGTCTGGTGTTTTTTCACCTCCATCCCGGAAATGGGCGAGATTGTCTTGCCGATGCGGGCAAAGAGCAGCCGCAGGTATTCATAGATTTCGGTGGAGGTACCTACGGTAGAGCGAGGATTGCGTGTGTTGACCCGTTGTTCGATGGCGATGGCGGGTGGTATGCCCTTGATGTAGTCACATTCCGGTTTGCTCATGCGCCCCAGGAATTGCCGTGCATAGGCCGACAGGCTTTCCACATACCGTCGTTGCCCCTCGGCATAGAGCGTATCAAAGGCGAGCGAAGATTTTCCACTGCCCGACAAGCCGGTGATAACGACCAGTTTGCCGCGTGGAATTTCCACGTCAATATTCTTCAGGTTGTTGACTCTTGCCCCTTTGATCAAAATATTTCCATTCTCTGCCATACAAAACTCTGCTTTTGACAGGCAAATGTACGGAAAATCTCCGGAAAAAGGGTATCCAACTTCAATCGAAGAGACTTTGCAGAATGGCGAGTGACTTGATTTCTGGGAAGTCGGGCAGATGCAGCCGGTAGTAGTGGAGAATCTGGTGGAGGATCTGTCCGCGATCGTGTCGGGAAAAAGCATAGAGCGACATGTTCTCGTAGCTGATTTTCAGCAGACGGACAAATACTTGGCTTTCGGCCTGGTTCAGGTAGTGGGGATGGAGCGGAAGCTGGTTGACAAAACGTCCCTCCTGCAGGTCGAAAAACTCATTGTCCCGATGAGATTCCACATTGGGGAAAATACCCAAGTAGTGCAGCAGCCCCATGAGAAACACCAGATGGAAGTTGGCCAGTCCTGCCTCCAGCTCCTCTAATAGCCGGACGGAACGGCTCAGGTAGTCGAACAGGGGGCCGTCCGGTTCGGTCTCCTTGACAGTCCGGAACAGGACTTCGGCCAGGAAAAGGGCGATCATACTCTTGATGGGATGTCCGCTGAGCTGGTTGATCGGGAAACAGAGTTTGCTCTCCCGGATGCGGTGCAGGTCGCGTTTGGGCTGTTGGTCCACCTCTAACTCCAGCACAGCCAACGGCATGAAGAGCCCTTTGGTCTGCAAACTCTTCTTGCTACGGCTGCGCGCTACTAAATAGGAGACCCGTCCGAAGGCCTCCGTGTACATATATATAATAACGTACTTGTCGTTGTAGGGCAATACGTGCAATACGATTCCCCTGGTCTTTACCCATGCCATTCCTGCGGTGTGATTCGTTAGAAAATGTGATAAAACAGGACAAAGATACGCCAGAAAGGCGATTGGAAGGGCAATATCCGGGTTGTAAAGTTCTAAATAGAAGTTAAATTGGAGACTTGGGAGGAATTTTCTATTGGAATGTTTTGCCAGTTTCCGGATAAGCTCTATCTTTGCACTCGCAATCGGGAAACCGGTTCTGATGGCCCGTTCGTCTATCGGTTAGGACGCAAGATTTTCATTCTTGAAAGGGGGGTTCGATTCCCCCACGGGCTACAATAAACAGGATTAAAAAATAAAAAGAAGATATCTAAGAAATGGCAAATCATCAGTCATCTATCAAGAGAATCAGACAGACAAATGCAAGACGCTTGCGTAACAGATACTACGCTAAGACAGCGAGAAACGCTATGCGTGATTTGCGTGCAACAGAAGACAAGAGTGTAGCAGAAACCATGTTTCCGAAAGTATGCTCTATGTTGGATAAATTAGCTAAGAAGAACGTAATCCACAAGAACAAAGCTGGTAATCTGAAGTCTAAGTTGGCTAAACACGTAAACAACTTGGGTAAGTAAGATCGCAGTTGCGATGGCCCGTTCGTCTATCGGTTAGGACGCAAGATTTTCATTCTTGAAAGGGGGGTTCGATTCCCCCACGGGCTACGAAGTGAATGTAATGGAAGGGACGAAATCTACGGATTTTGCCTCTTTTTTTTGTTTGTACACAGGGGTTATCTCGATTAAATTGCGTACATTTGTTAGATTTTTCTGTTACGGATAAAAATAACTATTAACGATTTAAGATATAACTCATGAGTGAAGAATTGAAGAATACCTCTTCGGATTATTCCGCGGAGAGCATTCAAGTACTTGAAGGATTAGAGGCCGTTCGAAAAAGACCCTCCATGTACATCGGTGATACCAGTGAAAAGGGCTTGCACCATCTTGTATATGAAGTCGTTGACAACTCTATTGATGAAGCACTGGCCGGATTTTGTACCGATATTGACGTGGTGATCGAAGAGGATAACTCCATTACGGTCACTGATAACGGACGTGGTATTCCGGTAGATATTCATGAGAAAGAAGGCAAATCGGCGTTGGAAGTGGTGCTCACGGTGTTGCATGCCGGAGGTAAGTTTGACAAAGGCACCTACAAGGTGTCCGGTGGTCTGCATGGCGTGGGTGTCTCTTGTGTGAATGCCCTGTCCACATATTTGAAAGCGGAAGTACGTCGTAACGGACACATCTACATGCAGGAGTTCTCCTGTGGCAAGCCGTTGCATGACGTGGAGATCATCGGTGATACGGAAAAGACCGGTACGACGATCTCCTTTAAGCCGGATGGAAGTATTTTCTCTGTCACCGAATACAAATATGACATTTTAGCGACTCGTCTGCGTGAGCTGGCGTTCCTGAATGCAGGTATCACGTTGCATCTGACAGACAAGCGGATGGTCAAGGAGGATGGCAGCTATAAGCATGAGACTTTCCGCTCGTCAGAGGGATTGAAGGAATTTGTCCGCTACATAGACCGTTCGAAAGAAAAACTGATTGATGATGTGATCCACATTGTGACCGAGAAACAGGGAATCCCTGTCGAAGTAGCCATGACCTATAACACTTCTTACAATGAGAGTGTCTTTTCCTATGTGAACGATATCAACACCATTGAAGGCGGAACGCACTTGGCGGGTTTCCGTCGTGGACTGACCCGTACACTGAAGAAGTATGCGGAGGATTCCAAACTGTTGGAAAAGGCCAAGGTGGAGATTACGGGCGATGACTTCCGGGAAGGATTGACCGCCGTCATTTCCATCAAGGTGGCAGAGCCGCAGTTTGAGGGCCAGACCAAGACGAAGCTGGGCAACAACGAGGTGACCGGTGCTGTAGATCAGGCGATCGGTGAAGCGCTGGGGTACTATCTGGAGGAGCATCCGAAAGAGGCGAAGACCATTGTCGAGAAGGTGATCCTGGCTGCAAGTGCCCGTGTGGCTGCCCGCAAGGCACGTGAACAGGTACAACGCAAATCACCGATGGGTGGTGGCGGACTGCCTGGTAAACTGGCGGACTGTTCGTCCAAGGATCCGAGTATCTGCGAACTGTTTCTTGTCGAGGGTGATTCTGCCGGTGGTACGGCTAAACAGGGACGTGACCGTAACTATCAGGCCATCCTTCCGTTGCGTGGTAAGATCCTGAACGTGGAGAAGGCCATGGATCATAAAGTGTTTGAGAGCGAAGAGATTCAGAATATTTATCGGGCTATGGGTGTGACAGTCGGTACGGAAGAGGATCCGAAGGCGTTGAACCTGGAGAAGATCCGCTATCACAAGGTGATCATCATGACCGATGCCGATGTGGACGGTGCCCACATTGCCACGTTGATTCTGACCTTCTTCTTCCGCCGTATGCGTGCCCTGATTGAAAACGGGTATGTCTATTTGGCAACGCCGCCGCTCTACAAGTGCAGCAAGGGCAAGACGGAAGAGTATTGCTGGACCGAACAGCAGCGTCAGCAGTTCATTCTGAAGTATGGTGGCGGTAATGAGAACTTGATCCATACACAGCGTTACAAAGGTTTGGGTGAGATGAACGATCATCAGTTGTGGGATACGACCATGAATCCTGAAAACCGGACGCTGAAACAGATTACGATTGACAATGCGGCGGAGGCTGATCAGATCTTCTCCATGTTGATGGGTGAGGATGTGGGTCCGCGTCGTGAGTTTATCGAGGAGAATGCGACCTATGCCAACATCGATGCCTGATTCAAAGCGTTTGCCCTGTATCGGTATCTCGGTTCACTGGAAAGAGGGTAACTCCTGCGTGGCCGATGCCTATGTGGAGTCTGTCATCAAGGCAGGCGGTGCTCCTCTTTTGGTACCGGTGATCCAGGATGAGGCTGCCTTGACCCGTATCGTCGAGCAGTTGGATGGATTGCTGGTGACCGGTGGTGGAGACCTCAATCCTTTGTTGGTAGGCGAAGAGCCGATACCCCAGTTACAGGATGTCAATACCCGGCGCGATCAGTATGATTTGGCTTTGATCCGGTTGGCAGCCGACCGGCAGGTGCCGATGTTGGGGATCTGTCGGGGGCATCAGCTGATCAATGCGGTTTTCGGTGGATCTATCTATCAAGATATTTATACGCAGGCAGGTCCCGGACTGTTGAAACACAGCCAGGCCATGCCGCGTGAGCAGGCCTCCCATACAGTGGCGTTGGCCGAAGGCGATTCGCAGCTTCGTCGGTTGGGATTTGAAGTGCGTTTCGCAGTCAATTCTTTTCATCATCAAGCGGTGAAGGCCGTAGCGCCTGAGTTTGTGGCTACCGCAACGGCTCCCGATGGCTTGAACGAGGCTATGGAGCATTCGGAAAAAACGATTCTGAGTGTACAGTGGCATCCGGAAGCGATGGCAGCACAGGGTGATCCGCAGATGTTGTTGTTGTTCCGCTATTTGGTGGCATCTGCTACCCGGTTTGCCGAGGCCAAGCAGTTACACCGTCGTATTGTGACCTTGGATTCCCATACAGATACGCCCATGATTTTCCCCGGTGAATTTCATTTGGGCGAGAAAGAGGGGGGCAAGGTCAATCTGCCGTTGATGGAAGAGGGACAGATCGATGCGGCTGTCATGGTGGCCTACATTCCACAGGGAGCACGCGATGAGGCTGCTCTTCAGCAGGCCTCGGACTATGCGCTGGAACGGTTGGCCATGGTGCGCCGTCAGGCGGATTGGTATCCGCAGAGGATGGGATTGGCACGGAATGAAGCGGAGATCCGGCAACTCAAGGCGGCTGGCAAACGGGCTATTCTCCTGGGTGTGGAGAATGGATATGCCTTGGGGAAGGAGCTGGGCAATGTGGCCCGTTTCAAGGATCTGGGCGTTGTCTATATCACGCTTTGCCACAATGGCGACAATGATGTGTGTGACTCGGCACGAGGTCAGGGCGAATGGGGAGGACTGAGTCCCTTCGGACGTGAGGTGGTACGCGAGATGAACCGTCAAGGGGTGATGGTCGATCTGTCCCATGCCGCTGAAAGCTCTTTCTATGGAGCGTTGGAGACCAGTGCAGTACCGATTATCTGTTCCCACTCCTCTTCACGCCGGTTGTGCGATCATCCGCGTAACCTGACCGATGAGCAGCTCCGGGCCTTGGCCCAGCAGGGCGGTGTGGCACAGGTTTGTCTCTACAAAGGGTTTATCCATCCGGAAGCGGAGAAGGCTTCACTGAGCGATGCGATCTGCCACATTGACCATCTGGTGGAGGTGGCTGGCATTGACCATGTGGGCATCGGATCTGACTTTGACGGGGATGGAGAACTGATCGGGTGTCGGGCCAGCAACGAACTGATCAATATCACTGTCCGGTTGTTGGAACGAGGCTATACACCGTCCGATATTGAAAAGATTTGGGGCGGTAATTTCTTACGTGTGATGCGCCAAGTACAAGAGGCAGCTACGGTAAAATGAACAGATTTATGAAAGAGAAGAATTTTCTATTGTTTTTGCTGGCCGCGGCCCTGTTTGCATGCGGCTCAAAGCCGACCGAGACTCCGGTCACCCCTTCTCCGGTCACCCAGACGGAACGGCCGACGGTCCATGCTACACCGGTATTTAATGCGGACAGTGCCTATCATTATACGGAGCAGCAGGTCCTGTTTGGACCGCGTGTCCCGAACAGTGCCGGTCATAAGCGGTGCGGTGACTATCTGGCTGCTGAACTGCGGAGGTTCGGAGCGAAGGTCTATGAACAGGAGGCCCGGTTGACCACCTACGACAATACCCGTTTGGAGGCGCTTAACATCATCGGTTCTTTCGACACAGAGAACAAGCGTCGTATCCTGCTGTGTGCCCATTGGGATACCCGTCCGTATGCCGATCAGGATCCGGATCCTGCCAACTACAGGAAACCGATCGACGGGGCTGATGACGGAGCCAGCGGTGTCGGAGTCCTGTTGGAGATTGCTCGTCAGGTCGGACAGCAGGCACCTGGTGTCGGTATCGACATCATCTTCTTTGATGCGGAAGATTACGGTACGCCGGAGTTCGTGGATGACTTCAAACCCGACACATGGTGTCTTGGTACACAGTTTTGGGCAAAGAATCCGCACGTGCCCGGTTATCAGGCCGATTTCGGTATCCTGCTGGATATGGTGGGCAGTAAGAATGCTACGTTCTTCAAGGAGCGTCAGTCGATTATGTATGCGGCCCGCTATGTGGAACTGGTTTGGAATACAGCCCGTCAGTTGGGCTATGGGAAGTACTTCATCAATGCTCCCGGTGGCGCGATCACCGATGACCATCAATATGTGATCAGCGGGCGGAATATTCCCTGCATTGATATTATCAACTATGATCCGGAGACAGACCAGGGGTTTGCCGACTATTGGCACACGCTCAACGACTCGATGCAAAACATTGATCGGAACACGTTGAAGGCTGTGGGCCAGACCGTATTGCAAGTGGTCTATTCGGCCAATAAGTAGGATGATCAAAATAGAATAAATAGAGAAAATGGCGATGACGATTAATGAACTGCAAGACGAAGTGGTGGCCGAGTTTGCCGACTTCGACGATTGGATGGACAAGTATGCCCTGTTGATAGACTTGGGCAATGCCTTGGAACCGTTGGATGAAAAGTATAAGACAGAAAGCAATTTGATTGAGGGTTGCCAAAGTCGTGTCTGGTTGCAGGCTGACTATGTGGACGGACGAATCCATTTCCAGGGTGAAAGCGATGCGGTGATTGTGAAGGGAATTGTGAGTCTGTTGATCCGGGTGTTGTCGGATCATACGCCACAGGAGATCTTGGATGCGGATCTCTATTTCATTGAACAGATCGGATTGAAAGAGCATCTTTCCCCGACCCGTTCCAACGGCTTGGTGGCCATGGTAAAGCAGATGCGTCTCTACGCATTGGCATTCCGGACCAAGGAACAGGGATAAGAAAAATAGAATAGTTTTAAGAAAGGCTGTCTGTAGGAGTTAAATTCTTTACAGACAGCCTTTTTATTTTAATTAACAAGGAGTGGATTAAAAATATCAGAAATTGATAGAACTATATTCAAATCTTATCGGTTATATTTGTGCGTGAGATAATGAAAGTATTGTCTTAACGAATTAATTTAATGCCTATGAATAGATACAATGAATTAGACCAGATTTATGATGTCGATCTGTAAGCATGAAGAACACGGTTCTTTAGCTTTCTTTATTTTTAATAAAATAGTAGTAATACAAATCATGAATAACGTATGAAAAACGATCAAATCTCCAAAGTGTTACCTCTGACAGCTGTCATGCTGGCCTCCACAGCATGGGGAGCTTTCGCCGAGAATAAGACAGCTCGGACGAGTGAAACCAATCTGATGCCTGTTGTTAGTCTGCCAGGCACACAGCAACAAACGATTACCGTGACAGGTACGGTTGTCGATGCCAATGGTGAACCGATCATTGGAGCCAACGTATTGGAAGAGGGAACCACCAATGGGTGTATCACCGATCTGGACGGCCGCTTCTCCCTTCAGGTGTCTCCGAATGCCCAGTTAAAAGTCTCTTATATTGGCTATGCCGCCAAAGTAGTGGCTGTCAATAATCAGCGGCAATTGACAATTACCCTGCAAGACGATTCCCAGAATCTGGATGAAGTCGTGGTAGTCGGTTATGGCGTTGTCCGTAAAGCCGACTTGGCAGGATCCGTTTCCGTATTGGACAACAAATCGTTCAAGGACCAGCCGATTACACAGGTATCTGATGCTTTGCAGGGCCGTGTGTCCGGTGTACAGGTGACCAACACAGGCGGTCCGGGTAATGCGGCCCGTATCCGTGTGCGTGGTTCCGGTTCTATCAACCGTAGCAACGATCCGTTGTATGTCATTGACGGAATTGTCCGGGAAAGTGGCTTGACCGGATTGAACCCGGAAGATATTCAGTCCATGCAGATTCTGAAGGATGCCTCTTCAACGGCTATCTACGGTTCGCGTGGTGCCAATGGTGTCGTATTGATCACGACCAAGACCGGTAAGGCCAATACCCGTCAGGTGACAGTCGATGCCCGTCTGAGCGTCGGTTCGGTTGCCAAACGATATGAGACACTCAGTGCGAAGGAGTTTGCCGATTTGTATAACGTCTATCGTCCGGGTACGTTTAGTGGTACCACACCGGAGACAGACTGGCAGGATGAGATCTTCCAGACCGGCATCACACAGGACTATAAAGTCACCTTCTCCGGCGGTAATGACAAATCACAGTATTTGGTGTCCGGTAACTATGTGGGTGAAGAGGGCATTGTGATTAACAACGAGAACAAACGGTATCAGGCCCGTGCCAATGTGACGGCCCAAGTCACGGATTGGCTCCATATCACGGCAGATATCAATGCATCGCACAATACACGTGTCTATGGTAATTTTGGTGCGGCCAAGGACAATGTGGTGACAGGAGCTATGAACTATGCGCCGGTCATCGGCATTTTCAAAGAGGATGGCATGACCTATACGCGCGACCAGTACAGTGCATTGACTCAGGAGAACCCGGTAGGCCGTCTGCAAGAACAGAACAGCGAGTCCATGAACGACATCGTCAACGGACGTGTCGATTTGAAGTTCGATATCTGTAAAGGCCTGACTTTTACAACCAGTAATGGTATCGACTATAACGACTTGAAGACCTATGGCTTCGGTACGGAGAAGGTCTCCAGCAAAAGCTCGATGAGCAATACGGATGCCTACAACATGATGTTGCAGACGACCAACAACCTGACTTATACAGGCAAATGGAACGATCATTCTTTGACGGCTACGGCTGTTTATGAGGCCACCCGCAAGGAATATCGTCAGATGGGTATTGCCGGCAACAACCTGTTGACAGAAGGTGTCGGCTATTGGAATGTCAATATGGCTTCCAGCCGTACGACCAGCAACGAATATAGTAAATGGACCTTGTTGTCCGGTGTAGCCCGTGTGATGTATAACTATAAAGACCGGTATATGGTGACCGGTACGTTCCGTGCCGATGGTTCTTCCAAGTTCTTCAACGACAAATGGGGCTTCTTCCCCTCTATTGCGGCTGCTTGGTCGTTGGGTAATGAGCCATTTATGCAACAGCAGAATCTGTTCCAGGATCTGAAGATCCGTGCCAGCTATGGTCTGATCGGTAGCCAGGCCATTGACCCCTATGAGACATTGGGCTTGATGTCGCAGGCGATGTATGCGTTCGGTACCTCTTCACAATATACAGGGTATTGGATCGGACAGTCGGTAGCCACTCCGGACTTGAGTTGGGAGACGACCCATCAGGTGGATGTCGGTGTGGATTTCGGTATCTTGGATCGTCGGATCAATGTATCATTAGACTATTTCAACAAACGGACCAAAGATGGTTTGCTGAAACGTACCATCCCGAACTATGATGGTGGTGGTTCCTATTGGGTGAATGCAGCCGAAGTAAGCAATACCGGTATCGACTTCTCGATCGATGCCCGTATCATCGATAACAAAGATTTCGGGTGGAGCACGACCTTGACAGGTACCT
Organism: Parabacteroides sp.; assembly: GCA_051870655.1. GTDB lineage: Bacteria > Bacteroidota > Bacteroidia > Bacteroidales > Tannerellaceae > Parabacteroides. The sequence goes on from JBJECC010000226.1 coordinate 15,728, forward strand.
ATCTGAAGAATGAGGTCAAGGACTTGGGCGGATTGGAGTTCGTGTCAGGTTGGTCTCCAGCCTCCGGTATGATCCCGACGGATGGTGTCAACCGTGTGGAGGTAGGACAGCCGATCGGTGCTTTCTACGGTTATGTATGGAAAGGGTTGGATGCAGATGGTCGCGATGCTTTTGAGGATATCAATGGGGATGGCACGATTGACAGCCACGACCGTACCTTCATTGGTAAATCTACGCCGGACTTCACGTTGGGATGGAACAATACCTTGCATTGGAAGAATTGGGATTTGAATGTATTCTTCACCGGTTCGTTTGGTGCAGATCGTCTGAACCTGGTCCGTTTCACCGGAACGGCCATGACGGGTGACTATGCCTTCATCACATTGAAAGAGTATTTGGGCGACAACTTTGATGCGATCGGCCAGTCGGCACGCTATCCCTCCGTTACGGTGACAGGTAATGACTATCAGTCAGCCTCAACCTCCACGAAGTTCTTGGAGAATGCCAGCTACTTCCGTCTGGACAACTTGAGCTTGTCATACAATTTGGCAAAGAGTGTAGCCAAGTTTGCTGATCTCCGGTTCACGCTGAGTGCACAGAACCTCTTCACGATCACCGGCTATAAGGGAATGGATCCGGCAGGTCTTTCTTTGGGTGACGACGTGGTCGATGGTGTGGATTTAGGTGCTTATCCGTTGATGCGTAGCTTTACGTTTGGTGTCCGTATGAATTTCTAATCACATTTAAACCGTTAAATCAGTATGAAGACAAAATATATCATCTATGCGTTAGGTTGTGCGCTGTTGTCAACCTCTTGTAGTGATTTTCTGGATGAAGATCCGAAGGGTAAATTGACACCCACTACATTCTTCTCCACCCAGGATGAATTGGATATGGCGACTTATGCACTTTACAAAAAGGTGTGTGAGCTCCAGACCAATACCAACCCGACCATTCCGAGTTGGCAAGGCGATGACCTGACCACCAATCCGGGAAGTAACAAACAGGCTTATGCCGAAGTGGATGCCTTCCGTCCGACGGATGCCAACAAGGGTGTGGAGGCTGCTTGGCAAACCTCCTATACCGCCATCAAGGCTTCCAATTACATTGTGCTGAATGCCGAACGTACCCCCACTACCCAAGAGGAGATCAACATTGCGATCGGTCAGGCCAAGTTCTGGCGTGCCGTCAACTACTTCTGGTTGGTTCGTCGGTTCGGACCGGTTCCGTTGGTGTTGGACAATGATGTGGATTATGAACGGCCGTTGGCCAGTGTCGAAGAGGTGTATGCACAGATCGTAAAAGACTTGCAGGATTGTATCTCTACCCTGCCGACCGGTTACAGCGGTATGCCGCGTAACAACGGAGAGGCCAATATCTATATCACGAAGCAGGCTTCTCAGGCCACCTTGGCGGCTGTCTATATGGCCATGGCGGGCTGGCCGATGAAGCAGACCCAGTATTATGCAGCCGCTGCGGAGCAGGCGAAAGCGGTCATTGACGGAGTGAATGCCGGTACCTATGAGTATATCTTGGAACCGGACTATAAGAATGTCTATTCAACCAGCCACAACTATACGAACGAGACCGTAGTGGGTATCTGCTATTCCCGTGACTTTACCTGGGTGGAAGACTCTCAGTTCACTGACAGTAACCTGTTCGAATCCCTCGGTGGTTGGGGTGACGGCTGGGGTGAAATCCAGTTCTGGAAAGATTTCCCTGCAGGTCCGCGTAAGGATGCGACCTACAACCCGAAGATCCTTGAAGGTAACAAAGAGGGCGGTGCTTTGTTGGACTGGTGGGATGAGAAGATTCCCGAACAGCACCCGATGTTCTCTATCTATACCATCGGAGAGGATGGGGGTGATTATGACTACACCAAGCCGGCCAATACATCTTGGATGACGAACAGCCACCGTCACCGTCTGATCCGCTATTCGGAAGTGTTGTTGTGGTATGCCGAGTCGCAGGCTCGTGCCGATGGTACTCCGAATGCAATGGCCTACGAATGTATCAACAAGGTGCGTCAGCGTGCCGGACTGGATAACCTCCAGGCAGGATTGAGCGGAAGTGCCTTTGTGGATGCCGTGGTGAAAGAGCATGGTTGGGAAGTGGCCGGCAACTGGGTGAACCTGGTGACGCGCCGCGATGACCAGATGCGTTTGGAGACCTTGGAGGAGACCTTCAACCAGCGGAAAGCCAATAACCCGATAGAGGTGGCTCCGGGTATCTTCCGCACCGAGATGGTAGAGGTCGGTTCGACTACTTGGCAGGGAGAAAAATCCATCTATTTACCCTATCCGGCTACGGATACACAGCTGAACTCGAATTTGGTTCGATAAATCTACACAGGACTGGCAGGTAAACGGAACAGAAACCGGTTACCTGCCGTTTTTTTATGATCCTATTAAATGTTACACCATGAAATCTAAATTAGTTACCTGTCTGTTGCTTTGTGCGGCCCCCCTTTGTGCCCAGCAACAGGTGCAGATGCAATCGGTCACGGAAAAGATTCCTACCTACAAGATCGGGGCACCGGAGGTGGATCCCATCTTCTTTACCGGCCGTGTTTATCAAGGGGCCGAAGGGTATATTTACCCCTATCCGTTGTATGACGTGATGACGGAGGAGCAGGAAGACAAGGCTTACAATGTATTGCGCCTCCACAATGAGTATGTGGATCTTTCCATCTTACCGGAGATCGGAGGCCGTATCTTTGCCGCCACCGACCGTACCAATGATTATCATTTCTTCTATACGCAAACGGGCATCAAGCCGGCCTTGATCGGTATGTTGGGTGCCTGGCTGTCCGGTGGTGTCGAATGGAACATTCCGGATCATCACCGGGCCAGCAGTTACATGCCGGTGAACTGGAAGATGGAGGAGTATGCGGATGGCAGCAAGACGATCTGGGTAGGTGAGACGGAGTTGCGTCATCGTCTGAAATGGTCGGTGGGCATCACGGTCTATCCGGGGCGTTCCTGGGTGGAGTCGCGGGTGAAGGTCATCAACCCGACTCCCATGATTCAGTCCATGCTCTATTGGGCCAATGTGTCGGTACACTGCAATGAACAGTATCAGGTGATCTTCCCGCCCGATGTACAGGCCGGGGCCGATCACCATAAAATCTATTTTACCCCTTGGCCGGTCGGTCCCTTTGGCAGTGACCGTACGAAAAATGCCGATCTCTCTTGGTGGAAAAACTTTACAGACAACAGCCGTTCCATCTTTGCCTGGGGCAGTCAGATGGAGTTCCTGGCCGGGTATGACTACGGCAAAGATGCCGGTACCGTACATGTGGCGAATCGTCATGTGGTGCCCGGCAAGAAATTCTTCCTGTGGGGCAACAATCCCAACGGACAGATGTGGAACAAGATCCTTTCAGACAACGACGGCCACTATTTGGAACTGATGGTGGGGGCCTACTCCGACAATCAGCCGGATTATAGCTGGATCAATCCGGGTGAGATCCGGGAGTTCCGGCAGATCTGGTATCCCATTAAAGGGATTCGCGGTGTCAAGAATGCAACAGATGAGGCAGCTGTCAACTTCGAGCCTTCGGATCAGAACGGCCATTATCGTGTGGGCTATTGCGTGACAAAGGTGCAACCGGGGGCCCGTATCGTGGTGAAGCAGGGTGAACAGACGTTGTTGGACAAGAAAGCCGATGTAGATCCTGACCACTATTTCCTGGAAGAGGTACAGGTTCCGGCCGGTATCGCACCACAGGAACTTTATACGGCACTCTACGATGCGGAGGGAAAACTGTTGGTGGAATATCGTCCGGTAAAACTGCAGGAGAAGCCCTTGCCGAAGGTGATTGACGGAACGAAGCCTGTGCAGGAATACAAAACCAATGAGGAGTTGTATCTGGCAGGGTTGCGTGTCGATCAGTTCAACAATGCCCGTCTCCAGTACATGGATTTCTACGAAGAGGCGCTCCGGCGTGATTCGATGGATGCCCGGGTGAATATCGAGGTCGGTAAACATTACATCCGTCAGGGGGAATGGGCCTTGGCCGAGAAGCATTTGTTGCGTGCCCAGGCTCGTCTGACCCATGACTATACCCGTGTGAAAGATGCCGAGGCCTTGTATTATCTGGGCTATCTTTATCGGATGACCGGTCGAGTGGCACAAGCGGAAGAGGCGTTGTGGGCTGCCACGTGGACTCCCGACTACAAACATCCGGCCTTCTATCAGCTGGCTGTGGCCGCTGTGCAGGCAGGTGACTATGCCAAGGCGTTGGAACTGATCGAACAGTCTTTGTATGTGGGTAGCCGGGATTTGCAGGCACTGAGTGTCAAGGCGTATGTGTTACGTCGGTTGGGCTGCCAGTCGGAAGCAGCTGCTACGTTGGACTATATCCGATCCATTGATCCGTTGGACTATTGGAGCGAGGCGGAACGGAGTTTCCTACAGAAGGGCGATGCCTCTTTCTTGAAAGCCACGCGTCCGTATCGGAGCGAAGGTCTGATAGCGATGCAGGAGTTGTTGGAAGTGGTAGCCAACTACATGACTTTGGGAGCAACGGACGATGCATTGGCTTTGCTTCGTGAGGCGGTGGCTGTGGGGACTCCGTTTGCAGAGGCTCCCTTGGTACATTATTATATAGCCTATAATCTTTGGAAACAGGGCAAGCTGGCAGAAGCAGAGGAGGCCATTACCCGTGCGGGTTCACTCTCTCCGTTACACAACTATCCGCTTCGTTTGGAAGAGCTTTCCCTCTTCGATGTACTGTTGCAGGTGGCTCCGGAAGATGCCAAGTTACATTATTATCAAGGTAATTTGTTGTATTATCTGGGACAGAAGGAGCGGGGACTGACCGCTTGGGAACGTTCCGTAGCATTGGATCCCTCTTTTTCCATTGCCAACCGGAACGCTGGCTTCGGTGAAGGGGTGAAAGGCAATCTGGACCGTGCGATCAGCTATTATGACCAGGCTATCTTGTGTAATCCCGACGATGCTTTGTTGCTGACGGAGTCTGACAAACTCTATGAACAGGCGAACCGTCCCTTTGAGTTACGCTTGAAACGTCTCGAAAAGCGGATGAAAACCGTCTTGAAGCATGATGACGCCGTGATGCGCCTCTTGACGCTCTATAACGAGGTGGGGCAGTATGACAAGGCCATTCGTATTCTGGATACACGCCATTTCCATCTCTGGGAAGGTGGCGGACAGGTACATGACATTTATGTGGATTCGCACATGTTGAAGGGCTTGAAGCTGTTGACCGGCAAACAGTATGCGAAAGCGGTACAGGAATTTGGCCTGGCCGGAGCCTATCCGGTCAATCTGGAGGTAGCCGAACCCTCTCATGGTGGATATACAGCCAAGTGGGCCTATCTGTCCGGTCTGGCGTGTGAAGGACAAGGAAAGAAGGGTGAAGCCCAATCTTTCTTTGAACAGGCTGCGGCGGCTGAAGCACAGGGCGGCCTCTCCGACTTAGGGTATTATAAAGTGCGTGCCCTGTCTAAACTGGGACGGACGGATGAGGCCAAAGCGGAATTGGATAAGCTGATTGCCACACGTGAACGGTTCCAGAAGAATCTGATGGATTCGTATGCTAAATTTGGAGATGCCAACCGCAATGTACAGCAGAGCAATATGTGCTATTTCAGTGGATTGATCGATCTGCTGCAAGACAAGCCCGCCGAGGCAAAGCAGCAATTTGAAGAGGCACTGCGTCTCTATCCGGGTCATCTGTGGGCCAAATGGATGAAGGATTACGCCGGGTAGCCGTTCTTATCGGGATTCCTTGCAGGTACGTAGACAATCCGTTTAACGTGCTTGCAAGGAATTCACTATTTTCTCTACACACTTCCCTTTTGCCAGCTCATCGACCAGTTTGTCCAGATAGCGGATCTCCTGCATCAACGGTTCTTCAATCTCTTCCACACGGATTCCGCAGATTTTTCCTTTGATCTGTTTGCGGTGCGGGTTGAGTGCCGGAGCCTGCCGGAAGAAATCACCATACGTAGTGCCCGCTTGTATCATCTGGGGCAGATCGGAGGGGGAATAACCGGTCAGCCACTGGATGAGGGCATCCAGTTCTTCCTGGCTCCTGCCTTTTCGTTCCACTTTCTGCAAGAGCAGTGGATATACCTTTGCCAATGTCATGGCATATACCTTTTCGTTGTCCATTGGATTTGTCTCCCATTTGTTTGAATAAACAAATGTATCTATATTTGTTCACAAATCAAATAATATCAGGTATGAAACGGTATGATGTAATCAGTATGGTAGGATTGTTCCTCTTGTTGGTGGCATGTGCTCCCTCTCAAAAGGAATGGCAATTGGTGTGGGAAGACAATTTTGATCAAGCGGACACGTTTGATCCGGCTGTTTGGAGCAAGATTCCGCGAGGTGGATCCGACTGGAACAACTATATGTCCGATTGGGATTCTCTATATGCGGTGCGGGAGGGGAATCTGGTGTTACGGGGCATTCAGAACTTGACTCAGCCGAACGATACGGCTCCTTATCTGACGGGTGGACTGTTTACCAAAGGAAAGAAGGGGTTCATGGATGGGCGTCTGGAGATCAAGGCCAAATTGAACGGGGCGACAGGTGCCTGGCCCGCTTTCTGGCTGTTACCGGAAAAAGGGGAGTGGCCGATGGGTGGCGAGATCGATATTATGGAACGGCTTAGCCATGACAGCATTGCCTATCAGACGGTGCATTCTCATTATACGTTTGACCTTGGCTTTCAAGATACACCGCCTCACGGTGGCATCGGTCCGATCGATCCGGCGGACTACAATGTCTATGCCGTCGAGCTGTATGCGGACAGTCTCTGTTTTTACATCAATGACCAACATACATTGACCTATCCCCGTATCGAGACGGATCAGGAGGGGCAGTTTCCTTTCCATCAACCCTTCTATCTGTTGCTCGACATGCAGTTGGGTGGATCATGGGTCGGTGCGGTTGATCCGGCTGAATTACCGGTGGAGATGTATATCGACTGGGTGAAGTTTTACAAGAAATAACGGGCTCTGACTTAGGAATCAGGAATTATGCTTTATCTTTGTCCCCGAAATTAATTGTGTAGAGAGACTATGTTTGATGTTCAATCCATCCGGAAAGATTTTCCTATTTTAGGACATGCCATCTATAATAAACCCTTGGTTTACTTCGATAATGGTGCTACTACCCAAAAGCCGCGTTGCGTAGTGGAGAAGTTGGAAGACGGCTATTACAATGTGAATGCCAATATTCATCGGGGGGTTCACTTCCTGAGTCAGGCCGCGACGGAGGCACATGAAGAGGCGCGTCGTACGGTGCAGCAATTCCTGCATGCACGCTCTTCCAACGAGATTGTTTTCACCCGTGGCACGACTGAATCCATCAATCTGATCGCTTCCAGTTTTACGGATGCCTGTATGTCCGCAGGCGATGAGGTGATTGTTTCCGTGATGGAACACCATTCCAACATTGTCCCTTGGCAGATCCAGGCGGCCCGTAAAGGCATTACGCTCAAAGTGATTCCGATGAATGAACAGGGGGAGCTGTTGCTGGATGAATACAAACAGCTTTTCAGCGAACGTACGCGTTTGGTCTCCGTGACGCATGTCTCCAATGTGTTGGGCACGGTGAATCCGGTAGAGGAGATTGTCCGGATTGCACATGAACGGGGAGTGCCGGTATTGGTGGATGGTGCCCAGTCTGTACCGCACATGGCGGTGGATGTCCAGCAGTTGGATTGCGAGTTTTATGTCTTTTCCGGACATAAGGTCTATGGGCCGACCGGCATCGGAGTACTCTACGGCAAGGAGGAGTGGCTGGATCGTTTACCGCCCTATCAGGGAGGAGGAGAGATGATTGCCACGGTTTCCTTTGAGAAGACGACATTCAACGAACTGCCCTTCAAGTTTGAAGCGGGTACACCCGATTTCATTGGCAGTACGGCATTGGCTGAGGCCCTTCGTTATGTACAGGCGTTGGGAATGGACCGGATTGCTGCCTACGAACAGGAATTGCTCCGCTATGCGACAGAACGGCTTTCCGCCATTGAAGGAATGCGTATTTTCGGACAGGCGCGTGAGAAGGGGGCTGTGCTCTCTTTTTTGGTGGGGCATATTCATCATTATGATATGGGCATGTTGCTCGACCGGTTGGGAATAGCTGTGCGTACAGGTCATCATTGTGCCCAGCCTTTGATGCAGGCATTGGGTATTGAGGGAACTGTCCGTGCCTCTTTCTCATTCTATAATACGAAGGAGGAGATTGATGTGTTGGCTGCCGGCATTGAACGGGTCCGTAAAATGTTTTAAGCGTCATGTCTTTCTATTATCTCAAGAAATATCCTTTTTCATTGACCTTAGTGGCGGTGGTGCTCTATCTCTCATTCTTTAATCCGCCCTCTTTGGATTTGCCGAAGTTCATGTTCCCCCACATGGACAAGGTGATACATCTCTGCATGTATGGAGGGTTGTCGGGAGTGCTTTGGTTAGAGTTCCTGTTGAACCATCGGCAACGGATGATCCGTTGGCATGGGTGGATCGGCGCCGTCTTTTGTCCGCTGCTGATGAGTGGTGTGATTGAACTGTTACAGGAGTATGGAACCACCTATCGGGGTGGCGATTGGCTGGATCTGGCTGCGAATGCGACAGGCATTGCGTTGGCTACGTTGTTTGCCTATTTTGTACTCAAGCCTTGGATTATCAAATAAGGAGGAGATCAGGTCATGTTATTGCCCTATTTGGAAGGAGGCCGTGTAGAGGCCGGATGTGATGAGGCAGGTCGGGGATGTCTGGCCGGTCCGGTGTTTGCGGCGGCCGTGATCCTACCGCCTGACTTCCGCAATGAACTGTTGAACGACAGCAAGCAGTTGACGGAGAAGAGACGTTATGCGCTCCGTCCTGTCATTGAGCAGGAGGCAGTGGCCTGGGCGGTGGGCATTGTTTCACCGGAAGAGATAGACCGGATCAATATCCTGAAAGCCTCTTTTTTGGCCATGCACCGGGCCATTGGCCAATTGCATGTCAGACCACAACATCTGCTGATAGACGGGAATCGATTTACGCCTTATCCGGATGTGCCTCATACAACGATCGTAAAGGGGGATGGCAAATATATGAGTATTGCCGCGGCTTCCATTTTGGCCAAGACCTATCGTGACGATTATATGAATCAGCTGTCAGCCCAATTTCCTGCCTACCATTGGCAGGAGAACAAAGGCTATCCGACGAAAGCGCATCGGGAGGCCATCCGTCAGTTGGGTATCACCCCTCACCACCGCAAGAGCTTTACTTTGCTTCCCCAACAGCTGGAGTTGTTTTAGGTCTGATTGTCGGGTGGCATACCTGATTTGTCTTGTATAATTGCAGGGATGACCACTAACCTGATTATAATTGTTGGATTTGGTCTTCCGTAAGACCGGATGCTTGCATAATCGTTTTCACATCGACACCCAAAGATTTCAGGTTCTTGGCCATCTCTATCATACCTTCAGCGCGACCTTCAGCGCGACCTTCAGCGCGACCTTCAGCACGACCTTCAGCACGACCTTCAGCACGACCCTCCATCTTAGCTGTATCGAGTACGTCATTCTGGACCATAATATCATCCATGTGGGCATCGTAAGCCCTGCGCTCGGCATCCGTCATGGTCATACAAAGCAGACGCTGGCGGGCTTCCTTCAACCCGGGTGTAGAGGTATCGTCCTTGATCCGGTTATTCTTCAAGTAGTCTAACCATTCCTCGATTGGCGTACGGGCCACATCGTTAAACTCATTGACACGGACGATATAGTATTCGGGAAACACATCCTCCGGAACGGTCATTTTGATCTCATCCGCCTCACGGGTGTTCACCTTCAACTGATCTCCCGTATGTACTCCCGTGAAAACCGTCTTTCCATGATAGAGATAGTCACTGCCTTGTCCCAAATCAAAATAGAGGATGTTGATGGAATACACCTTCTTGACCTGGTCATACTTGTTACCGATCTCGATATGTTCCGTGATGGCCTTCGATACACCATAGAGCATACGACGCAGGTAGTAGAGCTGCCGTGTCAGCTGTACCTCCACGATGATGATGTCGCCTCGATCGTTTTTCGCCTTGATATCGACCCGATTGAACTTATCCGAAGCACTCTCCTGATTACCCTCGCTCTCTAGAATCTCGGCTATCGTCACCTTCTCACCGGTAAGGACTGTTATCAATCCCTCCAACACGGCAAAATTGGCCTTGTCGCGAAGCATGCGCTTTACGGCCCAATCGAATCGGATGTATTTGTTGCTCACTTCCATGGTGTCCTCTGTTTTTATTCCGTACTCAAAATTAGGAACTCTATCTGAATCTGCCAAATCATCAGTGGATTTTTACTTTATTCCTATCTATCATACAATCTGGACATCGAGAAACATCCCAAAAAAAGACGTTAAGCACCTCAGGACGTACGTCTAAGCAACCTATGGTAGTACGTCCTGAGGTGGTATGAACGATGGTGAATTGGGAATGAATAAGAGGCTTGTTTTTTGAACGGTTTTTGAATGGAAATGAATAGGATCTATATTCTGACTTCGATTCACCGTCATCCGTAGCCGACACTCTGTTTATTGGCCTGCCAATCCCAACACATAGTCCAAGAGGACCAGCGCATCATAGGTTTGTTTCATGTCAATTTTATACTCTTTGGCATAGGCTTCGATCTGTTCTTTTTTGTCGGGATAGAGTTTGCAGAGCTGTTTGACCGTTTTTACCTTTTCCATCTTTCCGTTAACCGGAATGTAATAGGTGTTGTCCGACTTCCGTTTATAGACATCCGTACTGCCCAGTTTCTGTTGCTGATAGGGCGTATATTTTTCTGTACTGAGTCCGAAATCACTCATTTGCAGGTTTTGAACGGTACCTTGTGTAACGGCACCCAATGCACCTTTGGAACCAATGTTCACCTCTTTCAATAACCAGTCGATATGGACAATTCCGTTTTTCAGCGTCGCTACTTCATGAAAACCCTTTGTAGCAGGAACAAATTTCCGATTACCAATGAAGATGCTATCTACTTGGGCAGGATTTGTCATTTCCATTAGTTCTTCACCTTGTTTGAACAGCATCGTTCTATTAGATGCATCATAGTTGAGAACTACATACGAGCTGGAATGATTATGGAACATGACTTTGGCCTGACTGAA
>JBJECC010000227.1:0-5596 GCA_051870655.1 Parabacteroides sp.
GGCTTCGGGACTTGCACCCGTTAGACAATGCTCATGCCGAGCGTACTAAAAAAAGCACCTTGAAAACGGAACTTCAAGGTGCTTTTTTTGAGTATGTAAGAAAAACATAATCTTTTACTTCTCCCGAATGAAGATATTGATCGGTGTGCCGGTAAAATTCCAATTCTCGCGAATCTTATTCTCCAGGAAGCGTTTATAAGGCTCCTTAATCCACTGTGGTAGATTACAGAAGAATACAAACGAGGGGATACTTACATTCGGCAACTGAGTAATGTATTTGATCTTGATATACTTGCCTTTCCATGCAGGCGGCGGAGTGGTTTCGATAATCGGCAACATCACCTCATTGAGTTTAGCCGTAGAGATCCGACGTTTCCGATTGTCATACACAGCCTGTGCCGTTTCCAATACTTTCAGGATACGTTGTTTGGTAACAGCGGAAATAAAGAGAATCGGGAAATCGGTAAACGGAGCCAATCGCTCACGAATGGCACCTACATAAGAATCGATCACTTTCTGATTCTTCTCCTCAATCAAGTCCCATTTGTTCACACACACAATCAGACCCTTCTTGTTTTTCTGCACCAACGAGAAGATGTTCATGTCCTGGCTCTCGATTCCGCGCTGGGCATCCAGCATCAACACACAGACATCCGAATTCTCAATGGCGCGGATTGAACGGATCACCGAATAGTATTCCAGATCCTCCGTCACCTTACCTTTCTTACGGATTCCCGCCGTGTCCACCAAGTAGAAATTCAGTCCGAACTTGTTGTATTTGGTGTAGATCGAATCGCGTGTCGTACCTGCAATGTTGGTCACAATGTGACGCTCCTCTCCAATAAACGCATTGATCAAAGAGGACTTACCGGCATTCGGACGGCCGATCACAGCGATACGGGGCAGCTCCTCTTCCAACACCTCCGCTTTCTCTTCTGGCAGAGAGGCAATGATCTTATCCATCAAATCGCCCGTGTAAGAGCCATTGATGGCCGAGATACAGAACGGATCACCCAAACCGAAACCATAAAACTCGGCCGATGCCGGATGCAATTCATAATTATCGGCTTTATTGGCTACGACAATGACCGGTTTCTTGCTACGACGCAAAATATTGGCCACCTCTACATCCAAGTCTGTCATACCGTTCATCACATCCACCACAAAGAGAATCACGTCAGCCTCTTCAATGGCAATCTGCACCTGTTTGTTGATCTCCTCTTCAAACACATCTTCCGAGTTGACCACCCATCCGCCGGTGTCAATCAGAGAGAACTCCTTACCGGTCCATTCCACTTTACCATATTGGCGGTCACGCGTCGTACCAGCCTCCTCGTTGACAATCGCCTGACGTGTGCCCGTCAAACGGTTGAACAAAGTAGATTTGCCCACATTGGGTCTTCCAACGATTGCTACTATATTTCCCATACTCCGTCTTTCGTCTTGCTGTTATTAATCTAATTGATAACCGAACCGTTTCAACAGGCCATCCCGGTTGCGCCAATCCTTTTCTACCTTGACAAACATCTCCAGGAACACCTTCTTTTGGAAGAAACGTTCGATATCTTTCCGTGCCATCGCTCCGACTTTCTTCAAAGCCTGGCCGCCATGCCCGATGATGATTCCCTTCTGAGATTCGCGTTCCACTATGATGAGCGCTTTGATATGGATCATCTCCGCCTCCTCCTTAAACATTTCGACGACGACTTCCACCGCATAGGGTACCTCTTTCTGGTAATACAGCAAAATCTTCTCACGGATTATTTCCGTCACGAAGAAACGCGCCGGCTTGTCGGTCAACGCATCTTTCTCGAAATAGGGTGGAGATTCGGGCATCAACTCCTCCACCCGATGTTTTACATAATCAATATTGAAATTGTTCAAAGCTGAAATAGGGATGATTTCCGCTTGTGGCAACAGCTCTTTCCATTGTTCCACCCGTTGCTCCAGACCTTTCTGGTCTGTCTGGTCGATTTTGTTAATCAACAGCAACACCGGATAATCCTTCACCTGTCGGACCTTCTGCAAAAACTCTTCGTTCTTATCGATTGTCTCCACGACATCGGTCACATAGAGCAACACATCCGCATCACCCAAGGCCGATTCCGAGAAATTGAGCATCGACTCCTGCAACTTGTAGTTGGGATGCAACACTCCCGGCGTATCAGAATAGACAATCTGCATATCATCGGTATTCACGATACCCAGAATACGGTGACGGGTCGTCTGAGCTTTCGAGGTGATGATAGAAATCCGTTCACCTACCAGACGATTCATCAACGTAGATTTTCCGACATTCGGATTACCGACGATATTGACAAAGCCCGATTTATGCTTTTTTTCCATCATAACCCCATTTTAGATAGAGAGCTCCCCACGTAAATCCAGCTCCGAACGCTGCCAAAATCAGGTTATCACCCTTCTTCAACTGCTCTTCCCATTCCCACAAGCAGAGTGGAATGGTTCCGGCACTTGTATTGCCATACTTCTGGATGTTGATCATCACCTTGTCCATATCCACTCCTAAGCGTTTCGCTGTGGCATCGATGATACGAAGATTGGCCTGATGCGGCACAATCCAAGCAATATCATCATGCGTGAGATGGTTTCGTTCTGCCACCTCCGCAGCGGCATCAGCCATGTATGAAACAGCATACTTGAATACATAACGTCCGTCCTGGAACACGAAATGCTCCCGATTCCTGACCGTCTCCTCAGAAGGAGGATAGGCAGAACCGCCGGATTTCATAATCAGATGGGAATATCCGATACCATCCGTACGCAACAGGGTATCCAGGACACCCAATTCCTCTTCCGTCGGCTCCAACAATACAGCGCCACATCCATCGCCAAACAACGGACAGGTCGTCCGGTCAGTATAGTCAGTAATGGCAGTCATTTTATCGCCAGCCACTACAATCACTTTCCGGTAACGGCCGGAACGGATATAATTGGCTCCGGTCTCCAGTGCATATAGGAAACCTGCACAGGCTCCCTGCAAATCGAATGTCATTGCATTCTTACAACCGGTATGGTAAGCTGTGATCGAAGCTGTCGTCGGGAAATGATGGTCCGGTGTAGTAGAGGCCAGCAGAATTACCTCAATCTCTTCCGGATTCACTCCGGTCTTCTCCAGTAACTGGTTCACCGCACGGATCGCCATATAAGAGGTCCCCAAGCCTTCTCCCCTGAGAATCCGACGTTCTTTGATCCCGACACGAGTCATGATCCATTCGTCCGTCGTATCCACCATTCTTGAAATGTCTTCATTGGTCAACACATCTTCGGGGACATAACCGCCAATACCTGTAATAACCGCATTAATTTTGCTCATAATTAATCAAATAAAAAGACTTCACTGTCTGTAATTAAAAAAAAGCCCTAAAAAAGAATTTTAGGGCTATTTCTTTGTTCACCAACAATAATGCCGTTGATTACTTAAACCGCAGCATCTTTTACGATTGCCAATTTACCTCTGTAATAACCGCATTCCGGGCATACAGTGTGATAAACATGCCAAGCACCACAGTTCGGGCAGATGGCCATTGTCGGAGTTACAGCCTTGTCATGAGTTCTTCTCTTGGCTGTTCTTGTCTTACCTTGTCTTCTTTTAGGATGTGCCATTTTTTTATTTATTTAATTGTTATCATTCTTCATCAAACTTTTCAGAGCGTCCCATCGTGGATCAGTCGCCTGCGACTCTCCGTCGCCTTCTCCCATCCCCTTGGCTGTATGCTCCTGCAACTTTCCAGCCATCTCCGGATTACACGCTCCCGGTGCATGTACATGGCGCATCGGCACTGCCAATGCAATAAATTCGTACATAAACCAAGCTACATTGATCGTGCCATCCTCTTCGGGAACCACCACCACTTCGTCGCTTTCCTCCGCAAACGTCTTGCCAAATTTGACAAGCAATCGGTTTTCACTCTGAACCGGGATTTCCACATCATCCAAACAAAGGTCACATGGGACAATCACCGTACCATCCAACTGAAAATTGAGTTCAAACATCGTAGACGAACGTTGTACATTCAAAACTACCTCTACTTCACCCTTTTGAACCAAATCTCCCTCGACGTCCAAAAAGAACTTATCCTCCAAAAAATACTTGAATTCATGTACTCCCGGAGCGAGATTTTTCAAATCTATACTATATAAATCTAATTTCCCCAAAGCCCTTTATGTAAAAACCTTGCAAAGGTACGAAAAAACGAAATACAATTGCAACAACTATGATGTTATTTTTTATTACAAACACCTTTATCCCGGATATTTCTGCAATTCAATGCGAAAAGTAGTTCCTTTCCCCACTTCCGAACTCTTCACAAAAATCTTTCCACCCGGATAAGACTCTATAATACGCTTCACAAGTGACAATCCCAATCCCCAACCCCGCTTTTTGGTGGTATAACCAGGATTGAAAACAGTCTTGAACTTAGACTTGGGAATTCCCTTTCCTGTGTCCGATACATCAATCCGGACCTGCTTTCCGCTTATCTCCAACTGAAGGGTGATCTCGCCCTGTCCCTCCATCGCATCAACGGCATTCTTTAGAAGGTTTTCAATCACCCAAGCAAAAAGAGAATCGTTCATCAGCACCTGCACGGAATGATCAAGCAAATGGGTATGGATCTTCACCTTCGAAGAGATACGCGTCTGCATGTATTCCAAAGCCAACGAGACGGAATGATTTACATCCACCGGAATAGGATCCGGATTCGACCCGATTTTTGAAAACCGTTCTGCAATCGTCTCCAATCGTTTTACATCTTTCTCCATCTCCGCCAACAGAGAGGGATCAATATCTTTTGTTTTCAGATATTCCACCCAAGCGATGAGCGAGGAAATCGGTGTTCCCAGCTGATGAGCCGTCTCTTTAGATAAACCCACCCAGACCTTGTTTTGTTCAGCCTTTTTAGTACTGGCCAGTGCAAGAAAAGCCAAAAGGATAAATACAAACACAACGCTCAATTGGGCATACGGATAAATCAGCAGACGTTTTAAAATAATGGAGTCATCATAATATAGGTATTGGAAAGTTCCGTCTTCCATGTCGATGACAATGGGACGGTTCTTGTTTTTCAGCTCACGCACTTTTTTCCGCATAAAATGATCCACCTCCTTATCCGGCAAATCAATATTGTTATAGGACAACACACTGTCACGGTCATTGCAAAGAATCACAGGGATAGAATTATTGCCTTGAATAATTTTCAAGATCAAATTCATGTTCAAACTGGGATTTTCACTGGTCATCACACGGGTTGCCTCATTCCAGATTTCAATCTTATTCCGCTCCTCCTCGGCCAGATCCTTGATCAACATGTCAGAGATCACCACTGAAGCGAATGCAATAATCAGTGCAGAGAAAATAAACGCGAATTTCAATCGCTGTCGGGAGTCATAGATGCTTTTCATAACCGTTCTTTCCGTCTATCTAAATAAAAACGGAATGACCATCAAAATATTTCATGAAAGCAGACAAAAGCACGTGTCAGATTTTCATCACGTCTATTACATTATATAATATGTATGGGTAAAAGAAAAAAGGGAACCTCATTGCTGAGATTCCCTTCTCCTTGAAAAACGGCGG
>JBJECC010000228.1:0-26824 GCA_051870655.1 Parabacteroides sp.
GAATTGCCCGGACACTGATCTCGGCCCTCCTGAAGAAAAAGGTGGTGCATTTGGAGCAGCGTGCACATGAGTATGTGAACACGACTCGTAACAATATCTCTATGTTCCGTATCGGTTTCGTGGCGACCATACGGGAGGATGGCGGTCATGAACACCAAGTACTCATCGAGCTGCAGAAGACATGGCTCGAGACGGAGACCTTGAGGTTCGGACAGTATCTCGGAGTCCAATACAACCGGAAGGAGAATGTCGTCGGGACAGGCAAGGATACGCATGCCCTGCCTGTGGTGTCTGTCTATATCCTCGGACACCGGGTAGATGGCTTTCCTGTCCCGGTGGTCTATGTGGACCATAAGGCCTATGACTTTGACGACAAGCTGCTGGAAAGCGAGGAGCCGACTCCGTTTGTCGATAGTCTGACGCGCAACAGCAGCATCATCGTGCAGATCCCCTTGCTCCACGGCCGTGTGAACAACCGGCTGGAGCAGATATTGAGCGTATTCGACCAGACCCGTGTGAAAGGTGACAACAAACAGATCATTGAGGTGGATCACGACGAGTATGCGGGTGACGCAGAGATGGAATACATAGTCAAGCGTCTGCTCTCTGCAGCCTCCAATCTCGAGGTACGGCAGGAGATGAACGTGGAAGATGAGTTCTACAAGGCCATAGAAGATCGGGACACCGCCATTATGGCACGCGATAAGACCATCGATGAGCAGGAAAAGACCATCGATGAGCAAGGCAGGACCATTGATGAGCAGGGTAAGGCCCTCGTTGAGAAAGACAAAGTGATCAATGAAAAAGACAAGGCCCTCAACGAGAAAGATCAGGCTCTCAATGAAAAAGACAAACTTCTCACAAATGCTATTGAAGGCATGTTGGGCAAAGGTATGGATATGGCTACCGTTGCCTCTATTTTAGGTCTGACGGAAGCTGAAGTGAAGAGTTTTGTAGAAACCAGATAGATTAAATCTCAAAACTGTAACCTATATGGGAAGATACTTGGCTATTGGAATTGCAACGAATCTGTCTCTCAAGAAACAAGAGGTTGAGCGTGCGTTTGATTCCTTGGAAGAAGGAGTCAAATTTGTTGAAGACAATTATGCCCCTCGAGATGTTTTCGATAAAACCGAAAACGGGGATTATGTCTCGTTCAAGTTGAAAGATCAACTGCTTGAAAACGGTCTGACCGATTTTCTGCGCGATTTCTATGCGGCAAGGATACCGGATAGACCTGAAGCGGCAGAAGACATTATCTCTACGCTTGGCAAGGCTCACACGGCGGAAGAAATCCTCGATTTGGCAAAGAAACAATGCTGGGAACGTTTTCAGTATGATCTCTATTGGGATTCAATTTTCATCCGTGAAAAGTCATCGAAGCAGGTGTATTTATATACGAGGGGCATAGACCTTTCGTTGGATGGAAAAATACTGATGGAATGCTACGATGGTCTCTTCCAGTTTTTATCCACTGTGATCCAGGAGAAATTCAGCAAGCACCCCATCTCAAAAGCATTGCGTGTGATCATCACCGGATAACGTCAGGCAAAGGACAAAATTTAGAACGGCTCAAATCAGACAAGAACCATTGTTCAGACTGATTTGAGCCGTTTGTCTATAATGATACGGAGAGGTATCAGATTTTCTTTTCGATCAAAGCCTGGACTACATTCAATACATAGTCACCCACCTTTTCACATTCGCCAATCATATTCATATAATAGACACCGTCTTGATAAGAATACAATTTGTTGTTGATATCCTCGATGTCTCGGCTCTTCAACTGATTGCGATAGGTGTTGATTTCATTCTCGATGTTGTAGGAGACATTGATGTCGTTGTGTACCAACGTCTGTTTACGCAATACGACGTTCATCCGTTCCAATGCACGGTTCACCAGTTCAAACATGTGATCAACATGGTGGTTCTGCTCGTCTGTAAAGGCAGATTTGCCGTCGTTGCGACGTTTGATGCTACGCGCCAGATTGTTACAGGAATCGGCAATGCTCTCGATTTCGGAAACAGCCCGCAACATGACACGGATCTCTTCCTTACTTTCAGAACTCAATCGTCCTTCCGCTACCTGCGTCAGGTAGTTGGCAATCTCCAGTTCCATCCGGTCACTGATGTTCTCATACTTCTCAATACGTCCGTACGTTTTCAGGAACTGATCCTCGTTTTTCTCATAATAGAGCTCTTTGACCATGCCAAACATGCGGGAGGTGCGTTCGGCAAAGAGTGAAATCTCCTTGTGGGCTTGCAGGATGGAAAGCTCAGCCGTTGACAACATACCACCCGCAATGAAGCGCAGGCGATACTCTTCGTCCTCCATCTTGGCCGGTATCAGAGAACATACCGTCTTTTCGATCAGATTGACGAACCAAATCATAATGAACGTATTGCTGATGTTGAAAGCCGTGTGGAAAGCAGCCAGTTTGAAAGAGACTGACAGTTGCGGATCCGTCACACCCATGATGTTTTCGACAAACCAGGAGACAGCACCTGTGAAAGGATAGAACAGTATCAATACCCAAATCACACCGAACACGTTGAAGGTCAGGTGGGCCAATGCGGCTCTTCTTGCCTGAGTGTTACCTGTCAATGCGGCTAAATTGGCTGTAATGGTCGTACCGATGTTTTCTCCCAATACCAAGGCTACTCCCAGATGATAATCAATCCAACCGTTGGCACACATGATCAGGGTGATGGCCATGGTAGCAGCTGAGGCCTGTACGATCATGGTCAGGATGGCACCGATGAAAAGGAAGAGGATGATGGAGAGGAATCCCATGTCCGTGTAGTTTTGGACGAATGCCAACATATCGGGGTTGGCGCCCAAATCCGGTGCATTTGCCTTCAGGTTCTGGAGTCCCATGAACAGGAACGAGAACCCGAAAATAAACTCACCCAACGATTTGCGGGAACTTTTTCCTGAGAAGAAAAGCGGAATGGCCAATGCCAGTAATGGGAGAGCGAATGCCGCTATGTCCACTTTGAATCCCAATGCAGAGATAATCCATGCCGTAACAGTCGTACCGATGTTCGCACCCATGATCACGCCAATGGATTGAGAGAGAGTCAGTAATCCAGCATTCACAAAGCTGACCACCATGACGGTCGTCGCAGAGGAGGACTGGATTAGCGCAGTTATTAACACACCGGTCAACATTCCGGTCACCCTGTTTGTTGTCATTGCAGTCAAGATTTTCCGCAGACTGTCGCCCGCGAACTTCTGCAACCCTTCACTCATGATTTTCATACCGTACAGGAACAGGGCTAACGATCCGATAAGCCGGAGAAAATCAAAAAAAGAATAGTCCATCTAAAATTTCGTTTAAGTGGATGGTGTATCCGATTACTATTGCTAACTTTATGGAGCAAATGTATAAATAATAACTGAAATTATATGTCAGAAACTATAACCATTTTTTGCAAAAATAACAATACAGTCCAAGACGTACCGGTAGGGAGTTCGTTGATTGAGATTTATGAGGCATTTGGCTCGCCTCTGCCTCATCGTCCGATGAATGCACAGGTGAACCATAAAACCGAACCTCTGACCTTCCAATGTTGGCAACCGAAAGAGGTCGAGTTCGTGGATTATACGCACGATTCCGGACTGCGGACCTATGTCCGTTCACTCTGTCATATTTTCTCCAAGGCTGTGCATGATCTGTTTCCCCAGGCTTCACTTCATTTGGAGCATCCGCTTTCAAAAGGTTATTACTGTACAATTGAAAAGTCTCGACCGATTACCCAGGCTGACATAGACCGGGTCAAGCAACGGATGCGGGAACTGGTTGCGGCAGATCTGCCTTTCAAACATTACCGTGTCCGTACGACGGAGGCCGCAGCTCTTTTCCGTTCCAAAGGGTTGGAGGATAAAGCGGAACTGATCGAGTCGGTCGGTCTGCTTTATACCTCATATTATGAACTGGACGGTTATATCAACTATTTCTATGGTTGTCTTACGCCCTCGACCGGCTATATCCGGTTGTTTGATCTCCAACTGTATGCGGAAGGGGTGTTGTTGCGGATTCCGGAACGGACTTGCCCGGACCGACTGGCACCCATGATTCGGCAGGACAAAATGTTCGGAGCTTACAAAGAACATCTCACCTTGCAAAAAGCTTTGGGCTTGAATAATGTAGGCGATTTAAATCAGGCGATTCATCACGACCATACCCGTGAGGTGATTCAAGTGTCGGAGGCGATGCAGGAGAAGCAAGTGGCCAAGATTGCCGAAGAGATAGCCCGGCGTTACCGTGAACAGGGTGTACGTCTTGTGTTGATTTCCGGTCCTTCGTCGTCAGGGAAAACCACCTTCTGCAAGCGGTTACAGATCCAGTTGGCCACCAATTTGCTCCATCCGGTTGGCCTTTCGCTTGACGATTATTTCCTGAATCGGGAGGACACTCCGAAAGACGAGCATGGAGAATATGATTTCGAATCGCTTTATACGTTGGATCTTCCCTATTTTAACAACGACCTGAAACGGTTGTTGGCCGGTGAGGAGATCGAGTTGCCTACGTTCAACTTCGAGACCGGTACCCGCATATACCGTGGACAGCGGTTGAAGATGCGCGATAACTCCGTTTTGGTGATTGAAGGAATCCATGGGCTGAATCCGGAGCTCACCGCTTTCATTGATGACCACTACAAGTATCGGATCTATGTGTCGGTACTTACCTCCATTTCATTGGATAATCACAACTGGATTCCGACCACTGACAACCGGTTGGTACGTCGTATTATACGGGACTATCAATTCCGTAACTATTCGGCAGAGCAGACCATTATGCGCTGGCCCAGTGTAAGACGAGGAGAGGACAAATGGATTTTCCCCTATCAGGAAAATGCAGATGCCATGTTCAACAGCGCCATGTTGTATGAGCTGGCTGCCTTGCGGAAATTTGCCGAACCCATCCTTTCGGAGGTGCAGGAAAACAGTCCGGCACATGCCGAAGCCTATCGGTTGTTGCGCTTCTTGCGCTATTTCAACTACATTCCTGATGATACGTTGCCAGGAACCTCTTTGCTACGCGAGTTTCTGGGTGGAGGCAGCTTTAAGTATTGATCTGTGAGTGACCTGTTGAAAACTTTTTCCTAAATAGTCCACCAAATATTGGTAGGTCTATGGGGAAATGTGTACTTTTACGCGCTGAAAAAGCAGGTGTCTTATTCTATATGGATTCGTTTTCATTATCAGAACGGTAAGACGCCTGATTTTAAGAAATAGTTCAACATGGTCAGAGTAGAAACAGAAGAGGTAAAAAAGGAATGTTATCATGTGCCCGTCATGCTTCCTGAAAGTTTGGAAGGTTTGCAGATCCGTCCGGATGGAATTTATGTGGATGTGACATTCGGCGGCGGAGGCCATTCCCGTGGAATCTTGAACCTGCTGGGCGATGAGGGATGTCTGTATGGTTTCGATCAGGATGCAGATGCGGAACATAATATTCCTGATGATGACCGGTTTGTCTTTGTGCGTAGTAATTTCCGGTATCTCTATAATTTCATGCGCTATCATGGCGTGAATGGTGAAGTGGATGGTCTGTTGGCCGATTTGGGAGTCTCATCGCATCATTTTGACGATCAGGAGCGTGGCTTCTCTTTCCGGTTTGAAGGAGCATTGGATATGCGTATGAACACACGTGGCGGACTGACTGCGGCCGATGTGCTCAATCAATATAGCGAAGAGCAGCTGGCGGATTTGTTTTATCTGTATGGTGAGTTAAAGTCTGCTCGCAAACTGGCATCTGTTATTGTAAAGGCCCGTCAGGAAAAGACGATTGAGACCATTCCGCAATTTCTGGAGATTCTCAAGCCTTTTGTCGGAAAAGACAAAGAAAAAAAATTCTTGGCACAAGCCTTTCAGGCGCTTCGTATTGAGGTAAATGACGAAATGCGTGCTTTGAAGGAGATGCTGGAACAGACAACGAAGGTGTTGAAGCCGGGGGGGCGTCTGGTTGTTATTACCTACCACTCGTTGGAGGACCGGATGGTGAAGAACTTCCTCAAGAACGGAAATTTTGAGGGAAAGGCCGAACAGGATTTCTTCGGCAATCGTTCTCTTCCTTTCCGACTGATCAATAATAAGGTGATTGTTCCTTCTGCGGAAGAAATTGAGAAGAATCCGCGGTCACGTAGTGCCAAACTGCGTGTGGCTGAACGGGTGTAAATAACAAAATGCTGACTGACATGGAAGAGGTCAAACGACAACGAAAAGGAAACAAGAAGAAAGAGAAGCGTTTCTCTGTCTTATACGTGTTGGGCGGGGGAATCCTGAAAGAGGATTTCATCGTCAAGCATACACGTATGATTGTGCTGATCGTCATTATGTTGTTCTTCTTTATCGGTAACCGTTACACCTGTTTGCAGAAACTGAGGGAGATTGACCGGTTGCAGCAACGGTTGCGGGACGTACGCTTTGAGGCACTATCCATCTCCTCCGAACTGACCGGACACAGCCGACAATCTCAGATTGAATTACTGATTGAGGAACAAGGCATCAATTTGGAGACGGCTAAGACGCCTCCTTATGAATTATACAAATAGGATATGTCGGAAGAAAACAAAATAAAAGAGATTAACCCGAATGACAACCGGATTCTGGTGTGTTACTTCATTGTCGTCCTGTTGCTTGGGCTGGTGGCCGTGGCGATTTTGTTGCGTGCCTTCCACACGGCTTTTGTCGAGAAAGAAAAGTGGGAGAAGATTGCGGAACAACAAAAGCAACCCGACAAGCTGATTCATCCCGGGCGCGGCAATATCTACTCGGCTGACGGGAAACTGATGGCTACCAGTGCTCCGCGTTATTATTTGTATATCGACTTCAAAGCCGATTGTTTTACCAAACCGGGTCCTAAATACAATGGTACGGATACCTTTAAATACAGCAAACGCAATGGCTTGGATTCGTTAGCTATCTGTCTGTCTCACAAGTTGAAAGATCGGACACCTGCCGGCTATAAGAATCATTTGTTGCATGGATTGGCTATTCAGAGCCGACAATATCCGATCTTTTCGGGTAAGGTTTCTTACTACGATCTGAAAGAGATCAGCAAATTCCCGTTCTTGCGGTTGGGACGTTTCAAAAGCGGTTTTTACACCAAGGAAATGGTGCAACGGCAGAAGCCGTTCGGCACTTTGGCTTCCCGTACGATCGGTGATATTTATGGCGAGATTGAATCGGGAGGTGTCACTAAAGGAAAGAATGGACTGGAATTGCAATATGATTCCCTGTTGCGTGGTGAAGCGGGACTCTATTCGGTACAGCGGGTCGGTGGTACATGGACGCATGTCGTCGAAGAGGAACCGGTTGACGGTATGGATATCCGGACTACGATTGATATAGACATTCAGGACATCACGGAGAAGTCGTTGGTTGATAAATTGAAGGAGATCGATGCCGAGTCAGGAACTGCCGTCGTCATGGAGGTGGAGACTGGTGAGGTGAAGGCCATTACCAATATGGGACGGGTACGGGAAGGTATCTACTATGAGACGAAGAACCATGCGGTAGCTGATGAGATTGAACCGGGTTCTACCTTTAAAGTGGCTTCTATCATGGTGGCATTGGAAGACGGTGTCTGCACGCCGGAAGATACGGTGGATGTGGGTAACGGTCTCTATATGTATCACGGGGCCCGTATGACAGACCATAATATGAACAAAGGTGGTTATCATAAGATTACCGTGGCACAGTCGATCTGGTATTCATCGAATATCGGTGTGGCAAAAACCATTTTGAAAGGGTATGGTGACAATCCGACCAAGTATGTCGAGGGTTTGTATCGGCTTGGTTTGAATACAGACCTCCATTTGGAGATTCCGGGAGCGGGACGGGCCAAGATCCGTCGTCCTGACGATCCGAACCGCTATTGGTCGGCTACTACGCTTCCTTGGATGTCATTTGGTTATGAGACACAGATTCCGCCGATTTATACACTGACCTTTTTTAATGCCATTGCCAACAATGGCAAAATGGTACGTCCGATGTTTACCAAAGAGATCATGCACAATGGCAAGACGGTGAAATCCTTCTCGACTGAGGTGGTGAAAGAATCGATCTGTTCACCCAAGACGTTGGAAGAAATAAAGGAGATGCTGTTGGGTGTGGTGGAAAACGGAACCGGTAAGGCTGTTCATTCAGATGTAGTCCGTATTGCCGGAAAGACGGGAACCGCACAGATTGCTTCGGGAGGTGTTTATCGGACCAGTGGTCACTCAGTGGCTTTCTGTGGCTATTTTCCGGCTGATCAGCCGAAATACAGCTGTATAGTCGTGATCCGTCGGCCACGTATTGGCTATCCGTCCGGTGGAACTATGTCCGGTGGGGTTGTCAGGGCGATTGCGGAAAAGATTTATGCCAGCCACATGCCGATGGATCTGAAA
This sequence comes from Parabacteroides sp., assembly GCA_051870655.1. Classification (GTDB taxonomy): domain Bacteria; phylum Bacteroidota; class Bacteroidia; order Bacteroidales; family Tannerellaceae; genus Parabacteroides. The sequence continues at coordinate 8,401 of JBJECC010000228.1, forward strand.
GAAATGGAACCGGATTCTACGGCAGAGTTGTTCCCATCGGTCAAGAACGGAGATCGGAAAGCCTTGGAAAATGTATTGGATGAATTGGATATAGACACAAAACAGGATCATGTGGATAGTGAATGGGTCAAGGCTGCATTGGATACGACGAACCAGCGGTTGGCCATCCACAACGTGCCGATGCATGAAGGGCAGGTGCCTAACGTAGTGGGCATGGGAGCTAAAGATGCAGTTTTCCTGATGGAACAGGCAGGTTTGCAAGTGAGTCTCAACGGCATCGGTCGGGTTGTGAGGCAGAGTGTCAATCCAGGGCAACGGATATCCAGAGGACAAACCATATTATTAACATTGAAGTGATGGAACTGAAACATTTACTTAGTACGTTAAAAGAGCCGGTCAAGGTCGGCACAGAGTCAATTGAAATTACAGGTATTCAATCCGATTCACGAAAAGTGACAACGGGTAATCTGTTTGTGGCTGTTCGGGGCACGAATGTAGATGGTCATGCTTATATCGAGAGTGCTTTAAAGAAGGGAGCGGCTGCTGTAGTTTGTGAAACAGTCCCGACTCTTTCGGATGAACTCAGACAACAATTGACACAAGCTCCGATTTTCATTCCGGTGAAGGATTCGGCAGAGGCATTGGGTCTGCTGCTTGACCAATGGTTTGAACATCCATCCCAGCAGCTGACATTGGTGGGTGTGACCGGTACCAATGGGAAGACAACCATTGCGACTTTGTTATATGAATTGTTCCGTAAACTGGGCTACAAAGTAGGGTTGCTCTCTACCGTATGCAACTATATTGACGGTAGAGCCATTCCGACAGACCATACCACTCCGGACCCGATTACATTGCATACGTTGCTGGCTGAGATGGTGGATGCCGGCTGTGAATATGCTTTCATGGAGGTCAGCTCTCATGCCGTTGATCAGAAGCGGATCAGTGGCCTTACGTTTAAAGGGGGTATTTTCACCAATTTGACACGTGATCATTTGGATTACCACAAGACGGTGGAGAATTATCTGAAGGCAAAGAAGAAATTTTTCGATGATCTGCCTGCCGACGCTTTTGCTTTGACGAATGCAGATGACAAATCTGGTCTCGTGATGCAGCAGAACACCCGTGCCCGGAAGCTGACCTACTCTTTGCGTACATTGGCTGATTTCAAAGGTAAAATTCTGGAATCTCATTTCGAAGGTACGGAACTGTTGATCAACAACCGGGAGGTGAATGTACACTTTGTCGGTCGTTTCAACGCCTATAATCTGTTGGCTGTGTATGGGGCAGCGGTTACATTGGGAGTAGAGCCGGAAGAGGCGCTTGTGATTTTGAGTACCCTCCATTCAGTTTCCGGTCGTTTCCAGACCATCCAATCTCCCCTTGGTTATACGGCCATTGTGGATTATGCCCATACACCGGATGCCTTGGTCAATGTGCTGAACACCATTCATGAAGTGTTGGACGGGAATGGTAAGGTAATCACAGTGGTGGGATGTGGCGGTAATCGTGATAAGGGAAAACGCCCTATCATGGCGAAAGAGTCAAGTCGCCTCAGCGATCAGCTGATCCTTACGTCCGACAATCCACGTTTAGAGGATCCGGAAGCCATTATTCAGGACATGGTGGCCGGTTTGAATGCAACCGATATGGAACATACGCTTTGTATCACCGATAGAAAACAGGCTATCAAGACTGCTACGATGTTGGCTAAAAAGGGGGATGTCATCCTGATTGCCGGCAAAGGCCACGAAGACTATCAGGATGTGCAAGGTGTCAAACATCACTTCGATGACCGGGAAGTGGTACGAGGTATTTTTTCAACACAAAATCAATAAGACAAAACAGAAATGCTGTACGATCTATTCAATTATTTGGACCAACTGGATTTCCCGGGGGCGGGCATGTTCAAGTATGTGTCATTCCGTTCCGGATTGGCATTGATCTTGTCCCTGTTCATCTCTACGGCCATCGGACGGCGGATCATCGATAAATTGCAGATGCTGCAGATCGGTGAGACCATCCGTAATTTGGGCTTGGAAGGACAGATGAGCAAAAAGGGGACCCCGACAATGGGAGGTATCATTATCATTATCGCCATTTTGATTCCGGTTCTCTTGTGTGCCCGTTTGAACAATATCTATGTGCTTTTGATGTTGGTCACTACGATCTGGTTGGGGGTATTGGGATTCACGGATGACTACATCAAAGTGTTCAAGAAGAATAAAGAGGGCATGCATGGGCGTGCCAAGATTGTGGGACAAGTGGGGTTAGGTCTGATTGTGGGCTTGGTATTGTTTCTCAGTCCGGACGTAGTCATCAAGGAGAACATCGAAATACGTCATTCGGGACAGATTGAGGAGGTTCGTTTTCATCCGCAGGAGACGAAATCGACCAAGACAACGATTCCCTTCTTCAAAAACAACAATTTTGACTATGCCAATCTGGTCAGTTGGGCCGGCGATTATAAAGAGGAGGCCGCTTGGATTCTTTTTGTAGCTATGGTGATCTTTGTGGTGACAGCCGTCTCCAATGGAGCCAATATGACCGATGGGCTGGATGGTCTGGCTGCCGGTTGCTCGGCAATCATCGGGGTGGCATTGGGTATTCTGGCCTATATGTCGTCGCACTTTGAGTTTGCCTCGTTCCTGAATATCATGTTCATACCTGGTGCAGAAGAGTTGGTGGTGTATGCCGCTGCCTTTATCGGGGCTACGGTGGGATTCTTATGGTATAATGCCTATCCGGCTCAAGTCTTTATGGGGGATACGGGCAGTCTGACCCTCGGTGGTATCATCGCCGTGTTTGCCATCATTATCCGGAAAGAGTTGCTGATCCCCATTTTATGCGGTGTTTTCCTGGTGGAGAACCTGTCCGTCATGTGGCAGGTGTCCTATTTCAAATATACGAAACGGAAATATGGGGAGGGAAAACGCATCTTCAAGATGGCTCCGCTTCATCATCATTTCCAGAAACCCGGCAATGCCGGTATTCAAGCCTGGATTCAGAAGCCTTACAATGTGGTGCCTGAATCGAAGATTGTGGTTCGTTTCTGGTTGATCGGAATCATATTGGCCGTCATCACAATCGTTACGTTGAAGATGAGATAAAAAATGTACATGGAACTGAACAAATAAAACTGTCATTTGTTATGAAAAGGATTGTCATATTAGGAGCTGGTGAAAGCGGTGCGGGAGCAGCCGTTTTGGCAAAGGCAAAAGGATTCGATGTATTCGTTTCTGATCAGTCCACCATCAAGCCTAAGTACAAGGAGATGTTGGATGCCCATCAAATCCGTTGGGAAGAGGGCCAACATACTGAAGCTGACATATTGAACGCAGACGAGATCATCAAAAGCCCCGGTATTCCCGACAAGGCACCGATTATCCGGAAATTGAAAGAACAGGGTACACACATCATCTCCGAGATTGAATTTGCAGGCCGCTATTCTCAGTCGAAAATGATCTGTATTACGGGAAGCAATGGCAAGACCACGACGACAATGCTGACTTATCACATTTTGAAACAGGCCGGTGTGGATGTCGGACTGGCAGGAAATGTGGGTAACAGTTTGGCCCTTCAGGTGGCCGAGGATCCTCATGCCGTGTATGTGATAGAGCTGAGCAGTTTCCAGCTCGACAACATGTATGACTTTAAAGCTGACATAGCGATTTTATTAAATATAACACCAGATCACTTGGACCGTTATAACTATGAAATGCAGAATTATGTGGATGCAAAGTTCCGCATCATCCAGAATCAGACGAAAGAGGATGCTTTCATATTCTGGAATGATGATCCTATTATCGCCCGGGAAATTGTGAAACATCAACCGCAGGCGACATTGTATCCTTTCTCTGAGACACATGAAGAAGGAGTCAAAGGATATACAGAAGATGGAAAAATGGTCATTGAAACAACAAATGGAACGTTTACGATGGAACAAGATTTATTAGCCTTAACAGGAACACACAATTTGTACAACTCTTTAGCGGCCAGTATCGCAGCGAAGGTGATCCACATCCATGATGCGAATATTCGCGCCTCCTTGAGTGATTTCAAAGGCGTGGAACACCGGTTGGAGAGGGTGGCCCGTGTACGGGGTGTGGACTACATCAACGATTCCAAGGCGACCAATGTCAATTCTTGTTGGTATGCTTTGCAGAGTATGCGTACGAAGGTGGTATTGATTCTGGGTGGAACAGACAAAGGAAATGACTACAGCGAGATTGAGTCGTTGGTCAAGGAGAAGGTTCGTGCACTGATCTTCTTGGGTGTGGACAACGCCAAGTTACATCGTTTCTTCGATGACAAGATCGACACGATCGAAGATGCCCGTTCGATGGAAGAGGCCGTTTCGAAGGCTTATCGGTTAGCCGTGAAGGGTGATACCGTCTTGCTGTCGCCTTGCTGTGCCAGCTTCGATCTTTTCAAAAGCTATGAAGACCGAGGCACGCAGTTCAAGACTTGTGTACGTGACTTATAATGGATAAGAAGAAGGAGGAGTAAAAATGGAGCTGGCCAACAAACTATTCAAGGGGGATCGGGTTATCTGGATTGTCTTCATGTTTTTGTGTGCGGTCTCAATCGTGGAGGTGTTCAGTGCAACCAGTACGCTGGCCTACAAACAGCCCTACTTTTGGAAACCGATCTGGCGACACATCTCGTTCATGATCACAGGTGCCGGATGTATGCTGCTGTTGAGTCAGGTCAATTACAAGAAGATTGGCAAGATGTTGGTCTTGCTGTTCCCCGTTGCGATTGTCTTATTGGTCGTTACGCTTATCTTGGCACAGGAGGTCAACGGTGCCAAACGTTGGATTTTCGGTATCCAGCCCTCTGAGGTGGCCAAGCTGACGACAATCGGTTTTGTGGCTTTCGTCTTGAGCAAGCAGGGCAAATTGCCGGAGAAGCAAATCTATCGGGTGGTACTCACGGGGGTATTGGTCTCTTGTGCTTTCATTTTGCCGGAGAATTTCTCTACAGCTTTTCTGCTGTTCGGTGTCTGTTTCTTGATGATGTTTATCGGGCAGATTGCCATCAAGCGTCTGGCGAAATTGGCTGGATGCCTGCTCTTGTTGCTTGTCCTGTTTGTCACGTTGATCGTCGTGTTGCCGGATAATGTGATCAAATACTTGCCACGTGTCCCGACTTGGAAGGAGCGTATTTCTGATTTTACCCACTCATCGTCGGAGGTGGATGAGGGAACATACGTGATTAACGATGACAATTACCAAGTCTCTCATGCCAAGATCGCTATCGCAAGAGGGGGCTTGTTCGGCCGGCTGCCCGGACATGGCCAGCAACGTGACTTTTTGCCCCAGGCCTATTCCGATTTCATCTATGCCATTATCATTGAGGAGTTGGGATTTGTTCTCGGGGGTGTGGGTGTCCTGTTCCTATACATTATATTATTGGTGCGAGTCGGGATGATCGCGCGTAAATGTACCAGCTCCTTTGCCAAATTCCTGGTGTTGGGGTGCGGACTGCTGGTCGTCATGCAGGCGTTGGCCAATATGGCGGTAGCCGTCGATCTGATTCCTGTGACCGGTCAGCCGATGCCTTTGGTCAGTCGAGGAGGTACTTCGACGATTATTTCCTGTATCTATTTTGGCATTATTCTGAGTGTAAGTCGTTTTGGTGCCGGTATGGGCGATGAGGAGGAAGAGGAGTCAGAGGAGGAGCCGTTGAATCCTGACACCCCGGAGATGGAAACAAGTGAATTAAACGAATTGACAACAAAACAGATATGAAACCCTATCGTATCATTATCAGTGGAGGTGGCACAGGCGGACATATTTTCCCGGCTATCTCCATCGCAAACACCTTCCGAAAGAGATTTCCCGATGCTGAAATCCTGTTTGTAGGTGCTGAGGACCGTATGGAAATGGAGAAGGTTCCGGCTGCAGGCTATCAGATCGTCGGATTACCCGTCAGTGGATTTGACCGGGCCCATTTGTTCAATAATATCAAAGTATGTGGACGGTTGATCAAGAGCCTCCGTCTGGCGAAGAAGACTGTACGTGATTTTCATCCCGACATAGCAGTCGGGGTGGGTGGATATGCCAGTGGTCCGACTTTGTGGATGGCCGCTTCATTGGGAATTCCGACCCTGATTCAGGAACAGAACTCATACGCCGGTGTCACCAACAAGTTGTTGGCCAAGAAAGCCCGTCGGATTTGTGTAGCGTACGAGGGCATGGAACGCTTCTTCCCGGCGAAAAAGATTATCATCACGGGTAATCCGGTGCGTAATAATTTGGAAGTGACGTTGGAGAAACGGTCGGAAGCTTTGGCCTCTTTCGGTTTTACACCGGAAAAGAAAACGCTGTTGATTGTAGGCGGTAGTTTGGGGGCACGGACGATTAACCGCAGTATCCAGGGCAAGCTGGATCAGTTATGTGCATCCGATGTACAGGTGATTTGGCAGACTGGACGTTATTATTACGAAGAGGCGTTGAAGCACTTGAAGCCCTACCGCAATATGTCCATTTGGTGTTCCGATTTTATTACTCAGATGGATTATGCCTATGCTGCAGCAGACTTGGTTATTTCCCGTGCCGGAGCCGGTTCAATTTCTGAACTTTGCTTGTTGAAAAAACCGGTTATTTTAGTACCTTCGCCCAACGTTGCAGAAGATCATCAGACAAAGAATGCCCAAGCGTTGGAATGCAAGGATGCAGCAGTCCTGATCCGTGATTGGGATGCCGAGGAGAAACTTGTCGATACAGCTTTGCAGATTGTGCAGGACAATGATCGTCTGCAAGCATTAAGCAACCACATCGCACCCTTCGCCCAACACCATAGTGCCGAGCGTATTGTCGATGAAATGATTAAGATAATAAATAAAGAGATATGAATTTAGATCGTGTACAGACGGTGTATTTCGTGGGGGCAGGTGGCATTGGCATGAGTGCCCTGATTCGTTATTTCTTGGCGAACGGGAAACGTGTGGCCGGTTATGACAAGACTCCGTCTGACCTGACGGAAGCCCTTCGTTCCGAAGGTGCACTCATTCATTACGAAGACAACATCTCCTGTATTCCTGAAGAGTTCCGGAATCCGGAAAGTACGTTGGTTGTCTATACACCGGCCATTCCGGAGACACATATGGAACTCTCCTATTTCCGTACGCATGGCTTTGAGATCATGAAACGGGCCCGTGTGTTGGGTGAAATTACCCGTTGTAACCGGGGATTGTGTGTGGCCGGTACGCATGGCAAGACAACGACCTCTTCGATGTTGGCTCATCTGCTGAAGCAGTCGCACGTAGATTGTAATGCCTTTTTGGGCGGTATTCTGAAAAACTATGACAGTAACTTGATGTTGTCAGCCCAAAGCGATTTGACCGTGATTGAGGCCGACGAGTTCGACCGTTCATTCCACTGGCTGCATCCTTACATGGCCGTCATTACAGCGGTTGATCCGGATCATCTGGATATCTATGGTACGGTAGAGGCCTATCGCGAGAGTTTTGAGAAGTTTACATCGCTGATTTCCCCTGGAGGCATTTTGCTGATGAAGACTGGTTTGCCGATCCATTCGCAGTTGCAGGAAGGGGTCAAATGCTATTCCTATTCCGGATCGGAAACGGGGGATTTCCATGCCGAACAGATCCGGATCGGAAACGGAACAATCCGTTTCGATTTTGTCGGTCCGGAAGTACGGATCAAAGACATTGAACTGGGAGTTCCGGTTCAGGTCAACATTGAGAATGGGGTGGCGGCCATTGCATTGGCCTGGATGAATGGGGTGAATGAAGAGGAGATCCGTCGGGGTATGGCCTCTTTTGCCGGACCCCGCCGGCGGTTTGACTTTCATCTGAAGCGTAAAGATATTGTATTGATTGACGACTATGCCCATCACCCTGCTGAGTTGAGAGCCAGCATTTTGTCTGTGAAGGCTTTGTATGCGGACAAGAAGATTACCGGTGTTTTCCAGCCCCATTTGTACACACGTACCCGTGACTTTGCCGAGGAGTTTGCCGCCAGTCTTTCGTTGTTGGATGAACTGATTTTGTTAGACATCTACCCGGCTCGGGAAGAACCTATTCCAGGAGTGACCTCTCAGATTATTTTTGACCGGGTGACAATCGCCAATAAACAGCTTTGCCGGAAGGAGGATCTGTTGGATCTGATGGCGAAGGGATCTTATGAAGTGGTCTTGATGGTCGGAGCCGGCAATATTGATCGTTTGGTAGAACCCGTAAAAGAACTTTTAGAGAAGAAAGGATAACACGTGATTCGGACAATTTCCATCATAGTAGCCACGCTATTGACCGCTTATATTTTATGTGTCACCTATCTGTTTCAGGACATGAAGCAGGATTGTGTGTGTCATGACTTGGAGATCGTGGTCAAAGACAGTCTTGACAAGCATTTCGTGGATGAGAGTGACCTTAGGTATCAATTGAAGAAAGAGGGAATGGATCCCATCAAGAAACCCATGGATGAAATCAACACGGAAATGATGGAAAAAACCTTGTTGAAAAATGAGATGATTGCCGATATTCAAGTGTATAAGACACCTTCTGGTCGGATAAAGCTTGAAGTTTATCAAAAAATGCCTATCTTGCGAGTGTTAAGTGTTCGAGGGAACTATTATGTCGATAATCACGGGAGCGTCATGCCCATCAGCCGTCGATATGTGGCACATGTTCCAGTTGCAAGCGGATATATCGAAAAAGAGCTTGCAACAACCGACTTATACAAATTTGCACTATTTTTGCAAGAGAATGATTTCTGGAACGATCAAGTGGAACAAATCTTCGTCCATCCTGACAATGAGGTGGAGTTGATCCCGCGTGTAGGAAGTCAGCGTATTATGATGGGTACTTTGGAGGATTTCGAAGAGAAGCTGGACAAATTGCGGCTTTTTTACGAACAGGCCATTCCCAAGGTGGGTTGGGAGAAGTATGACATCATCAACTTAAAATATAAGAATCAGATTGTTTGCACAAAAAAATAGAAAGAGATATGACGACGACGTACACAGACTTTATCGCAGCCATTGATTTGGGAACATCCCAGATCGTTGGCATGGTAGGTACCAAGAATGCGGGAGGTGTTCTCTCCATCATTGCCTACGAAAAAGAAAACTCCACAAATTGCATCAGACGAGGATGTGTATATAATATAGAAGAGACAGCCAACAAGATAAAACGGATTATCTTGAAACTGGAAAACAAACTGCACGGATCACGCATTGGGAAAGTATATGTAGGTATTGGAGGCCAGTCACTTCGTTCCATGGATCACACCGTTCTCAAAGTGCTGGGAAACGATGGGGTTGTCACGGATGAGACGATCCAGTCGATGTATCAGGAGTGCAATAACTATCATCCGGATATGCTGGATGTGTTGGCTGCTGTCTCTCCGACCTATTATTTGGATGGAAAACCGGAGGCAAATCCTGTGGGGATTCCCTGTAACCGGATTGAAGCACTTTATAAGTTGATCGTCGGTCGTCCCTCTCTGCAACACTATTTGCGCAACAGCATCACTGAACGGGCCAAAATCGAAATTGCCGGTATTTATGTGTCGCCTTTGGCTATGGCCGACGTCTTGTTGAGCGACGACGAGAAGGATTTGGGATGTGCCCTGATCGGGTTCGGAGCCGGTGTCACTACACTTACAGTCTATAAGAGTGGCAAATTGGTCAATCTGTCGGTTATTCCTTTCGGTGGCAATACAATCACCCGCGACATCACTTCCCTCCATTTGGTGGAAGCGGAAGCAGAACGGATCAAACAGACATTCGGCAGTGCTGTGTTCAACAAAGAGGTGGATCAGACCATTCAAGTCAACTCGGCAGATGGTATGGGTCTGAAGGAAATTAAGTTGGCTGATCTGAACAACATCATCGAAGCTCGTTTGAAAGAGATTTTGGCCAATGTACATGCACGCTTGGAAGCGACCGGTTTGATTGGTAATTTGGGAGCCGGCATCATCATTACAGGAGGTGGAGCCGACTTGAAGAGTTTGCCGGAAGCCATCAAGTCCCAATTCAAGATGGATGTACGCTATGGCACTATCCGGAAGGGGATTATCAACAGCAGTGAACTCAGTATCAGCGCACCGCAGAATGCAGTAGTGATCGGATTGATGATGCAGGGCACTGCCAACTGTGCGATCCCGCCTGTACAGGAGAAACCGAAAGAACCGGAACCCGTTCCTGAACAGGAACCGGTTAAGCCGCTCCAAGAGCCCGTGATCGAACAACCCCGGAGAAAGACAGGCAACAGCAAGAAGAAGGGAGGTTTGACGTCGCTTTTCGATAAATTGACAAACACCTTCGGCAAAGACCTGTTCGATGACGAGGACGAGGAAAAAACCGAAAAATAATCTGCAAATGAAATAAAACCGGAAGACAATGGACGATACAATATTAAACTTCAATTATCCTACAGATACGCCTAAGATCATCAAAGTGATTGGTGTAGGCGGTGGCGGCGGTAATGCTGTCAACCACATGTACAAAGAGGGCATCCACGATGTGACTTTTGTCTTGTGTAATACGGACAACCAGGCGCTGATGCGTTCCGATATACCGGTCAAACTTTCGTTAGGTCGGGAAATCACCCAAGGACTGGGTGCCGGTAACAAGCCTGAACGGGCAAAGATGGCTGCGGAAGAGAGCAAGGAGGATATCCGTAAAATGCTTTCCGACGGAACCAAGATGGTCTTCATTACAGCCGGAATGGGAGGCGGTACCGGTACGGGGGCAGCTCCGGTCATTGCCCGTATTTCGAAGGATATGGGTATTTTGACGGTCGGCATTGTGACCATTCCTTTCCGTTTCGAAGGAAAGCGTAAGATTGATCAGGCCTTGGACGGTGTGGAAGAGATTGCCAAGAATGTGGATGCCTTGTTGGTGATCAATAACGAGAAATTGCGTAAAATCTATTCAGACCTGACTGTCATGAACGGGTTTGCCAAGGCGGACGACACGCTGACCGTGGCTGCGAAGAGCATTGCAGAGATCATCACATTGCCGGGTATCATCAACTTGGACTTTGCAGATGTCAATACCACCATGAAGGATGGCGGTGTAGCCTTGATGAGTAACGGATATGGACAGGGTGAAGGCCGTGTGCTGGAGGCGATCGAAGATGCGCTGAACTCACCGCTGTTAAGCAACAACGATGTACGTAATGCCAAGAAGATCCTGTTCAATATCTATTTCAGTGAAGATTCCGAACTGCGCATGGAGGAGATGAACTATGTGGATAAGTTCATGTCTGAATTCAACCGTGACATTGAAGTGATTTGGGGAACGGCCATCGACAATACGTTGGGTGATAAGGTGAAGATTACCATCCTGGCTACAGGATTCACGATCGACAACATTCCGCAGATTGCCGACAAGCATCATGCGGAGGCTGCCCAGATGACAGAAGAGGAATTGCGCCTTGAGGAGGAGCGGATCCAGAAAGAGCAGAAAGAGCGTGAACGCCGGAAGAAGTATTATGGAGATGAGGGCGAGAGAGGATATGATTATACCTCACAGCCGGTCATTTTATCGCAGGAGGAGCTGGACAATGATACGTTGATTGCGTTGTTGGAAGAGAATCCGACCTACAATCGTGATCCGAAACTGATTACCCGTGCCCGTAGCAAGAGTACAGGTGAGATTCCCGCTTCCAGTGTTCGTCCGACAGCGACAACCGCTGATAAGGTGGCTTCTGCAACGGCAGAAAGCAAACCGGCAGCCAAGTCGAATCGAATCATTAGTTTCAGCTAATATAAATTTTCAAGCAAGATGGATTTATTTGAAAAAGTCAGCGAAGACATTAAAAACGCAATGAAGGCGAAAGACAAAGTCGCCCTCGAAACATTGAGAAACGTAAAGAAGGTTTTTCTGGAAGCGAAGACAGCTCCGGGTGCCAATGACACCTTATCGGATGCCGATGCGTTGAAGATTCTGCAGAAATTGGTGAAACAGGGAAAAGATTCAGCAGCTATCTATACGGAGCAGGGACGCGCCGATCTGGCGGAAGGCGAATTGGCACAAGTCAAAGTGATTGAGGCCTATCTGCCGAAGCAGATGTCTGCCGAAGAGCTGGAAGCCGAGCTGAAAGCCATCATTGCCCAAGTGGGAGCCACCAGCCCGAAAGATATGGGTAAGGTCATGGGAGTCGCTTCCAAGGCATTGGCCGGCAAGGCGGAAGGACGTGCTATTTCCGATGCTGTGAAACGCCTTCTGGCACAATAACATTTGAATGGCTGGCAAGGTGTTGTCAGCCATTTCTCATTCATCCTAAATTTTTTCTTCATGATTACCTTTGTCTGTTGCCTGCTGGCGTTGATCGCAGGTTATTTTATTTACGGCTCCTTCGTTGAACGGATATTTGGAATAGACACCACACGGCAGACCCCCGCTTTTACCAAACAGGATGGTGTGGATTTTATCCCATTGCCTACGTGGAAGGTCTTTATGATTCAATTTCTCAACATTGCCGGTTTAGGACCGATCTTCGGTGCTATTATGGGAGCCAAATTCGGAACCGCCTCTTTTTTGTGGATTGTACTTGGCAGTATCTTTGCCGGTGCCACACACGATTTTATGGCCGGAATGTTGTCGCTCCGACGTGGCGGAGAGAGCCTTCCGGAAATTATCGGACGCTATTTGGGACAGGGTTGCCGCCAGTTCATGCGCGGTTTCATTGTCATTCTGATGATGTTGGTCGGTGCGGTTTTCGTAGCCGGTCCGGCTGGATTGCTGGCCAATCTGACACCCGATCATTTGAATACGACCTTTTGGATCATTGTCGTGTTTATCTACTATATTTTTGCCACTCTGCTGCCGGTCGATAAGATTATCGGAAAGATTTATCCGCTGTTTGCCATAGCCTTGTTGTTCATGGCAGTGGGTATTCTGGTCATGTTGTTTGTCAAACATCCGGCCCTGCCGGAATTTCCTGTAGGTTTGGCTACGGACTATGCCTCCAAATTACCGATCTTCCCGATCATGTTTGTCAGCATCGCCTGTGGAGCCATTTCCGGTTTTCATGCGACCCAGAGCCCGATGATGGCCCGTTGCATGACCAGTGAAAAGCATGCTCGTCCGGTCTTTTACGGTGCGATGATTACAGAGGGTATTGTCGCATTGATCTGGGCCGCTGCCGCCACCTGTTTTTATCAGGAAAACGGTATGGGTGAGACCAATGCTGCCGTGATTGTCAACAGCATTACAAGAGACTGGTTGGGAACGATCGGTAGCATATTGGCGATTTTGGGTGTGATTGCAGCTCCCATCACTTCCGGTGACACGGCCTTTCGTTCAGCCCGTCTGATTGTGGCCGATTTCCTGCATCTGGAGCAGCGCAGCATTTCCAAACGGTTGATGATCTGCCTGCCGCTGTTTATAGGGGCCATTGCTCTGTTATTGTATAGCCAGAAGGATCAGGCCGGTTTTGATATGATCTGGCGCTATTTTGCCTGGGCAAATCAGACCTTGGCCGTGTTTACCTTGTGGGCTTTGACTGTCTATCTGGCAGGAGAGAAGAAAAACTATTGGGTGACACTGATCCCGGCTCTCTTCATGACGGCTGTCTGTGCCACCTACATCTTTATTGCTCCGGAAGGATTGAGTATGTCACGTGACATTTCCCAACTGATCGGTTGTGGTGTCATGGTGGTCACAGGCCTCTGCTTCTTCCGTTGGAAACAAAAAGTAGTCCGTTAATCATTCAAATTGTGTAAGCGATGAAAAAGAAACTGGTTGTCTTGACAGGTGCCGGGATGAGCGCCGAAAGCGGAATCGCTACGTTTCGCGATTCTGACGGATTGTGGGAACACTATCGTGTGGAGGATGTGGCCACACCGGAAGGTTTTGCACGCAATCCTGAATTGGTGTTGGATTTCTATAATCAGCGGAGACGGGAATTGTTGCACACCAAACCCAATGCCGGCCATTATGGACTGGCGGAGTTGGAAAAGGATTTCGACGTGCAGATCATTACACAGAATATTGACAATCTGCATGAACAGGCAGGCAGCACCCAGGTGATCCATTTGCATGGGGAGCTGATGAAAGCCTGTCCGGTAGGCGACACGACGGTTACGTATGATCTGAACCCTGCGCATCCCGACATCCATTTGGGTGACAAAGACCCGCAGGGACGCCAGTTGCGGCCTTTCATTGTCTGGTTTGGCGAAGCCGTTCCGATGATCGAACCGGCCATTGTACAGGTGGAGAAGTCCGATATTTTTGTCGTGATCGGCACTTCCCTGAATGTCTATCCGGCCGCCGGATTGTTGAACTACGCCCGTCGGGGACAGCCTGTTTTCCTGATTGACCCGAAAGATGTACAGACCTATCGGAACGATGTGCACCACATCCAGAAGGGGGCATCAGAGGGTGTCAAGGAGTTGAAACAGCTGTTAGAGCCTTTGAAATAATGAGATATATCGGTTACTGGGAAAGTCCGTTGGGATGGATTCGGTGGGAGGGAACCGTCGAATCCATCACCCGGCTCCAATTGGTTGGACTCCCGGCTGACGATGTATCTGAGCGGTCTGCTCCGTGGATGGAAGAGGCCGTTCATCAATTAAGCGCCTATTTGGCCGGCCGGCTCGACCATTTTGATCTTCCTTTGCAACCGGAAGGGACTCCTTTTCAACTGCAAGTATGGGACGAGTTACGGCGGATTCCTTACGGGGAAACCTGCTCGTATCGTGAATTGGCCGGACGTATCGGTCGTCCGAAAGCCTGTCGTGCCGTCGGTTCGGCCAATGCCCAAAACCCCATTCCTATTTTGATCCCTTGCCATCGGGTTGTCCAGAGCAGTGGTGCTTTAGGAGGTTACTCATTCGGATTGCCGGGAAGGGCCGGGCAGGAGGGACCGGCACTCAAACGGTGGCTATTGGAATTGGAACAAACTCACAGATTATAGAATTATATGGACAAACAGATTCATCCGCAGCCCTCTATAGGGCTTTCTTTGTTGCCGGTCGGAGTGTTAGTGGCTCTGCTGGCATTGGTCATTTACATTTTCGGAGGAGACGCTCTCAACGGAGGGAGCCAGGTCGTCCTGTTATTGGCTACAGCGCTTTGTGCCTGTATCGCCCGTTTTCGCTATCAAGTCTCTTGGGCCTCCATTGAGTCCACCATTACACAAAACATCTACGGAATTGCCCCTTCCATTCTCATTCTGTTGCTGATCGGCATGCTTTCAGCTATTTGGATGGTGAGCGGTGTGGTCCCCTGCTTGATTTATTATGGTTTGCAGATCCTACAGACCCATTTCTTTTTAGTGGCTTGTTGTGTCTTGTGCGCCATTGTCTCGGTGATGACCGGCAGCTCCTGGACAACGATTGCCACCATTGGGATTGCCTTGGTCGGTATCGGGGAAGCACAAGGGTTCCATACGGGATGGATTGCAGGGGCCATTATTTCGGGTGCCTATTTCGGTGACAAGATGTCTCCCCTTTCCGACACGACGGTCTTGGCCGCCTCTGTGACCGGTACGCCTCTGTTTGAGCATATCCGGTATATGCTCTTTACGACGGTGCCATCCGTCATTTTGTCTCTGATCGTCTTCTCCATTGCCGGTTTCACGACCGGGACAGCCGATGCGGCACAGATCCAGCTCTTTTCCGAAGCCCTGCAAAACTGTTTCCACATTTCCCCCTGG
This sequence comes from Parabacteroides sp., assembly GCA_051870655.1. Taxonomy (GTDB): domain Bacteria; phylum Bacteroidota; class Bacteroidia; order Bacteroidales; family Tannerellaceae; genus Parabacteroides. The sequence goes on from JBJECC010000228.1 coordinate 24,038, forward strand.
TTGTTGGTGGTTCCGTTGATCACAGCGGTTCTCATTGCCAAGCAGATTCCTTCGATTGTTGTGCTTTTCGTCTCCTCTATGGCCGCAGGCCTCTTTGCCCTGTTTTTCCAGCAGCATGTGTTGGTGTCCATTTCCGGGCTGGAGGAGGGAGGTTGCCTGTCCCTTGTCAAAGGTCTCTTGATGACCTTCTACGACAGTACACACGTGGACACCGGGAATGAGGCTCTGAATGAGTTGATTTCCACCCGAGGCATGTCCGGCATGATGAATACCATCTGGTTGATTATCTGTGCGATGTGCTTTGGAGGAGCCATGTCGGCCAGTGGTATGTTGGGCAGTCTGACCCGACTCTTCCTCCATTTCATGAAGGGGCCGGTCAGCACGGTTGCATCCACGGTAGTCTCCGGCTTGTCTCTCAACATCTGTACATCCGACCAGTTCATAGCCATTATTCTGAATAGCGAGATGTTCAAAAAGGTCTATCAGGAGAAGGGGTATGAGTCGCGGCTGCTGAGCCGGACCACAGAAGATGCGGTCACGGTTACTTCCGTACTGATTCCCTGGACTACGTGCGGTATGACGCAAGCAACGATTTTGGGTGTCTCTACCTGGACCTATTTCCCCTATTGTATTTTTAATCTGGTCAGTCCGTTGATGAGTATCTTGGTGGCTGCTACCGGATACAGGATTTATCGCCATCCGGTAACGACTGGAAAAACAATCTGAGTGCCGAGACAAAAGTAAATAATACGGGAAGTTATATCCGGCATGCCAAACATTTTCAGTTTCCTAAAAGGATTGGCCTATGGCAGTGACCCTATCGGAATAATCACTACCTTTGTCCGCCATATAGAAAACTTGTTGTAAACATAAACAGAAGAAGATGAATCAATCCCAATCTCGTCGGCCTTCGCCGTTGTTGTCCGCCGTCCCGATTCTTGTTTTGGTTGCCTTGTTGTCTGTTACAATCCGAACATTCGGCAGTGACGCATTAGGGGGAGGCAGCCAAGTGGTCTTGCTTACGGCAACAGCAGTCTGTTCCGTTTTGGCCATGTCATGCTGCCACGTGAAGTGGAAGGCAATTGAAAACGCAATGTGTAACAATATTCTGGGTGTCTCTGTCGCTCTGATCATTCTTTTGCTGATCGGGGCGTTGGCCGGCAGTTGGATGGTGAGCGGCATCGTTCCCACCCTGATTTATTACGGTATGCAGATTCTTCATCCCACCTTCTTCCTGGCCTCTTGTTGTATCATCTGTGCCATTGTCTCGGTGATGACCGGCAGTTCGTGGACTACGATAGCCACGATTGGCATTGCGCTGATGGGGATTGGGGAGGCCCAGGGATTCGCACAGGGCTGGATTGCGGGAGCCATTATTTCCGGTGCCTATTTCGGTGACAAGATCTCTCCGTTGTCCGACACCACTGTGTTGGCCTCCTCTGTGACCCACACGCCCCTCTTCTCGCACATCCGTTACATGATGTTTACGACGACCCCCTCCATGCTGATCACACTGATCATCTTTACGGTGGCCGGATTCATGCATGAGAGCAGCAGTGCCGAGCAGATCGCCTCCTTTTCCGAATCGTTGGAAGAAACGTTCCATCTCTCCTTGTGGTTGCTGATCGTCCCGCTGATTACAGCCATTCTGATTGCAAAGAAGGTTCCCTCGCTGATTACTTTGTTCGTTTCGGCTGCCATGGCCGGCCTTTGTGCAGTCATTTTCCAACCGAATCTGCTGCATGAGATTTCCGGGCTGGAGATCCACAACGCGCAGTCCTGTTTCAAGGGACTGTTCATCACGTATTACGGTGCAACCCAAGTCGAAACGGGCAATGAGGCCTTGAACAGTCTGGTGGCCACTCGGGGTATGTCGGGGATGATGGATACGATTTGGCTGATCATCTGTGCCATGTGTTTTGGAGGTTCGATGACCGCCAGCGGGATGTTGGAGAGTCTGACCGCTGTTTTCCTCCGTTTCATGAAGCGGAGGGTCGGCATGGTGATGTCCACCGTCTTTTCCGGTCTGTTCCTCAACATCTGTACAGCAGACCAGTATATTTCCATTATCTTGACCGGCAATATGTTTAAGGATATTTACAGACAAAAAGGCTACGAAAGCCGTTTGCTGAGCCGGACCACGGAAGATGCGGTCACGGTCACTTCCGTCTTGATCCCTTGGAATACGTGTGGTATGACGCAAGCTACCATTTTGGGAGTAGCCACGTTAACCTACCTTCCCTATTGTTTTTTTAACCTGATCAGTCCGCTGATGAGTGTTTTCATGGCAGCGACTGGTTACAAAATCAAACAGAATCATGAAAGCAATCAAGATCTCGCTGCTGACTAAAGTAGTCATTGCCATCGCCGCCGGCGTATTGTTCGGACAGTTTTTGCCGGAGTCAGTCGCACGGCTGTTCGTCACGTTCAATTCCCTGTTCGGGAATTTCCTCTCGTTTGCCATTCCGCTCATCATTATCGGATTGGTTACACCGGCCATCGGCGATCTGGGGAAAGGTGCTGGGAAGCTGTTGGCCATCACTGCCTTGATTGCATACGGATCGACGATCTTTTCCGGGTTCTTCACCTTTTTCAGTGCGGAGGCGATCTTCCCCTCTATCTTGCCGGTCAATGTGGAACTGACCGCCATGGAGAATCCGGAGGATTTCATGCTGAAGCCCTATTTTGTTGTCGGCATGCCACCGTTGATGGATGTCATGACTGCCTTGCTGTTGGCCTTTACTGTCGGACTGGGCCTTTCGTATATCAACGGCCGCACATTGCACG
>JBJECC010000229.1:0-26763 GCA_051870655.1 Parabacteroides sp.
AGAACTATCACGACAACCACCTGACATACGACGAATACGATATGCGGGACAAAGAAAAACTATCCGGATATGGAACACTCCTACATCATTGAGCTGAAATATGCCAAGGCGAACGACAGTGACGAACGTATCGGCCAGCTCTTCGAACAGGCAAGGGCACAGGTCAACCGCTATGCGGATTCCGACACGGTGCGCAACGCTGTCAAACAAACCACCTTGCATAAGGTGATCGTCCTCTATCGTAGCATTGACATGGTGCGGTGTGAGGAGATAGAATAGGAAAAGGAATCCAAGAGAAAAAAAAGAAACTTCACGATCTATAATTTATAGTTGACAGGATATGAGAAAAACTTGTTTATTGTCAGTCTGCGTGGCTTCGTTTGGGGTGATGCCACACCTGTCGGCCCAACAACGGCCGGACATTATCTTCATCATGACTGACCAGCAACGGGCCGATGCGATCGGCTGTTCCGGCAATTCCGCCATCATTACCCCTCACATGGACCAGTTGGCGGCTGATGGCTATTGGTTCAACAATGCCTACACCTCCTGCCCCAGTAGTACACCAGCCCGGGCAGGTCTGCTCACCGGAATGTCTCCGTGGCATCATGGCATGTTGGGCTATGGTGTCGTAGCCGAACATTACCGGTACGAAATGCCGCAGATGTTGCGTGACCAAGATTATCATACTTTAGGGTTGGGAAAAATGCATTGGCACCCTCAGAACGCGTTACATGGATTCCATGCCACATTGGTGGATGAAAGCGGACGTGTGGAATCTCCCTATTTCTGTAGTGACTACCGCAAATGGTTTGCTGTGATGGCTCCCGGTCAAGATCCGGACGTGACAGGTATCGGCTGGAACGACCATGGAGCCTCGGAATACAAATTGCCAGAAGAGGTCCATCCCACCCAGTGGACAGGCGACATGGCCGTACAAGCCATCCGTCATTATGACCTCGACAAACCGTTGTTCCTCAAAGTATCGTTTGCCCGTCCGCATAGCCCTTACGACCCACCGCATCGGGTGCTCGATCGATATAAGAACAAGCCCATACCGGCTCCTGCTACGGGAGACTGGAGCCGGGACATCGGGAAAGAGATCACGGATCCTCACCAACAGGAGGATGCCGCCTTTGCCCAGTTCTCCCCTGAGTATATAGAGAATAGCCGTCGGCATTATTACGCTTCGGTGACATTTGTCGATGAACAGGTGGGACGGATCATTCAAGCCTTGAAAGAGACGGGAAGATATGATAATGCATTGATCATTTTCACTTCCGACCACGGGGACATGATGGGAGACCATCATCATTGGCGCAAGACATACGCATACGAAGGATCGGCAGGTATTCCGCTGATCATAAAGGCCCCGGCTTCCCTGCAAGGCACATTGCCCAAGGGAGGTACAATAAAGCAACCTGTCGAGCTGCGTGACATTCTCCCCACCATGTTGGAAACAGCCGGCGAAACCGTACCGGCTGATATGGACGGACGCTCCATGCTGGCTCTCCTGAAAGGAGAGACGGAGGGTTGGCGTCGCTGGATTGATCTGGAACATGCCACTTGCTATTCCGCACACAATTACTGGTGTGCCTTGACAGACGGCAAACTGAAATACATCTGGTTCCTCCATACCGGAGAAGAACAGCTGTTTGACCTGGTGAAGGATCCCCAGGAGACAACAGACCAGTCAAAGAATCGCCAGTACAGAAAATCACTGGAAACCTTGCGACAGGCTATGGTGGATCATCTCTCCGAGCGTGGAGAGGAATGGGTGAAAGAAGGTAAACTGCAAATCCGCTCGACGACCCAGCTGTATAGTCCCCATTATCCGGCCAATCAGAAATAACGGAAAAGCGGGTGTGTCCCTTCAATTCGACACACCCGCTTGATTATCTTAATCGGTTTGATTCCCCCGAACGAGACCTGCATTAACGAGCCTGTTTCTTCAACAAGTCGCGGATTTCCGTCAACAACTGTACATCGGCAGGAGGAGCCGGAGGTGTAGCCGGTTTGGCCTCTTCCTCTTTCTTTTTCTTCTGCAAAGTAGTTGTCAGTTTATTAATGCCTTTCACCAACATGAAGACAGCAAAAGCCACAATCAGAAAGTCCAGAGTCACCTGCATAAAGTTACCGTAATTCAATGTCACAGCAGGGGTTACCACCTCGTCACCATTCATGACAGCCTCTTTCATGACAATTTTCAGATCGGTAAAGTTGACACCCCCGACCAACAGACCGACAGCCGGCATGATCAGATCACCTACCACTGATGTGACAATCTTTCCAAATGCACCACCAATGATGACACCGACAGCCATGTCCACCACGTTGCCACGCATGGCAAACTCTTTAAACTCTTTTAGCATTCCCATAAATCTACATATTTTTATACGTTACGGCTGCAAAAGTATAAAAGGTGTTTCAAAAGCACAACAAAAGTGGGCCAAAGATTACTCCTTGAAATCTTCAAAAATGGACTCCGAATAGAAATTCTCCTCATCCGGTGTATGTGACGCATACCAAACTTGTGCCAGGAAAGGATTCTGACGGGCCATCACATCGTAGTTCCAAGGAGTCGGTTCGCATTCCGGACACCAGTGACCTCCCATCAGGACCAGATTGGGCGAAGCCTGGAACCGATGTCCGAAACAGCACTCCCACTGCAACGGTGTTGTCAAGTCGCCCCGCTTCATCTGGGAAGAGAGGCATTTGCCACCTCGAAAAGCGGCCGCCTGCTTCATGTCTTCAATGTCGAGATCAGCCACCGGTTTCGACTCATCAAATCCATGATCCAAATAGGTCGGAGTGTCGGAAGGCCGAGTCGTATCAAATTGATCCCATCCGGGAATCTGCCGGTAATCTTCCATCGAACGGAAATAGGAGGAAATCCGATATGAATTGGAGCGATGAATCCAGTCGAGGGTACCCAACCCCTTCTTCTTGGCAATCTGCTTCATGCCCATCTTGATGCACCAGGCCGGAGCCAACGGGGTCAGACTGAAATACCAGGGCAACTGTTTGGCCATCCACTGGAAATACGCATCACAGGTCATGCCACTCCGGAAATGAAGATAACGTTCCAAATCGTCCGAGTCCGTGTACCACTGCCCATGGAAATTACGTGTCGCAAACCAATTGGGCTCGAAGATTTTCTCCGGAGGCGGACAGGAGATGGCTTTCAACAATTTACATTCAAATTCATAGTTGGAGAGACGGTAAGAGGGACCACTGCTGATGTTATAGAAACGATTCCAGAACTCGTCCGGTACATCCTCTTCACAAATATTCGCCAACAGACGTCCCGAATCTTCAGCCGTAACCCACTCCAACACACTGTTGATCGGCACATGGAATGTAATCGGATCAGAACCTTTCAGCAGGAGTTCCGGACACAAAATACCGGTCTGCCGCAAACAGGCCCAATGGGGAATACCGGACTCCACTACAATCCGTTCAGCCTGTGTCTTTGAAAGGGCATAATGATCATAGACACTGGCACAGATCGGATCGCCCGTACGCCCCCAATGGACCGGAGCAGGCCGATGACCCAACTGGGCAACCGAACCGATATAGACCAGCTTGATCTGGTCTGTATTGGGTTGCGCCTTGATGGCGTTCACTATGTTTTCAGCCGCCAACGTATTGACACGACGGGTTTTCTTCGGGAAATAATCGGCTGCCGGTGAAACCATACCACCTACATGAAGGACATAGTCAGCCCCCCGCACCCCTTTCAACACATCTTCGTAGCGGGTCAAGTCCCCCCAGACAATGCGTACATTTTCCGAATCTTCATACACGGCCAATTTCTTCCGATTGGCCTCTGAAGGACGGGCCAACAACGTGACGTTGAAACGATCAAACCGTTTGGCGATCTCCTTCAATCCGGCACCACCCATGGTTCCGGTGGCACCTGTTAAAAATATCGTTTTTTTCTTCTTCATATTCATCAGGTCATTTTTGTAGATGCCGGTTCGTCCACTTCCACCCGGAAATCGGCCAAAACCGGCAGGTGATCACTAAAACCACCCTCATAACGCCGTCCCAAATAGGTTCGGAAAGGCCGTTTACCCATTCCGGTCCGATCTGTGGTCAGCAAAAACGAGGGAGAAAACACGGAGGCAGAACCGGCAACATACCGTAGCGAAGCTTTTCCCTCAGCCACCGCCCGATTTGCCACCAGATGATCCAACTGGTTCCAACTGCCTTGATACTTATGGGTTCCCTGCGTTGCATGGTCCGACAGATCAAGTAACAGACGCAGGCTCGTGGCCGTCAGACAATCGGCAAGACTCCGATCCACAGGCGTGTCATTGAAATCTCCCATCACCAGCACAAGCGGATGACAACGTACTCTCTCCAAAGAATCGGCACAGTTCCGTACTGTATTCGCGGCATCAAGCCGATCCTGTTCCGTCTCCTTCTGTCCACCAGACCGAGAGGGGAAATGGCACACAAACAGATCCAACGTATCGCCGGAGGCAATCTGCCCGCTCACATGCAGGATCTGTCGCGTCGCTTTATGGGCCGTCCGAGTGAAACGGACCGAAATGGAACGATGCGACAGATACTTGAACTTATCCGGCTGATAGAGCAAAGCCACATTGATGCCTCGTGGATCAGAACAATCAGCCAAACAATACCGATAGCGTTGACTACGAAGTGGCGTGCGATGGATCAAATGCTGCACGACAGTATCGTTCTCCACCTCACACAAACCGACAATTGCCGGTGTGTCCCATTCGCCTGCCGCCAAAATCACCTTGGCCAACTGGCGTAACTTATGCTGATAGCGCTTCGGAGTCCAATGATATGTTCCCGCCGGCAGGAACTCTTCGTCTGCCCGTGCCGGATCATCAACCGTATCGAAGAGATTCTCCACATTATAACTCATCACCCGAAAAGGAATCTCTGCGGCAGACAACCTTGCCGCACTCCACAGGAAAAGGCAACCCCACAAGAGCCACCTTCCCATAGACCGATTCAGGTTATTCTTCCTCCTCATCCTCCAAGGTCACATATTCATACGCTCCGATGCTGGGTCCCTTCTCACTTTGCAGACGATCTACCCCCAACCGATCCACAGGGTATTGCCGGCTTACCTCTACATCTGCCGCCCCGACACAGAGCGTCGTATCGGAAGCCAACCGAAAATCATACACATAGTCCGTGTCACTCGTACCGACGGAACGATAGGTAGGACTCCAGCTACGGATCTGGCAATCGGTATAATGGCTGTCTGACACCTCCGGCGTATTACGCAACTTGATCATACAATGGTCAAATTGATATTCGGCCGAGACACGATCCGTCAGATTGAGCAGCAACTCATTGCTTCCCCCTCCATCAATGATACAATTACGGAAACGGGCATTTACCGGATAGTCCTCCTGTTCCGAAAGTGTATTGAGCAAAGCCACACCCACTTTCTGCAACGAATCGACAAGTGCCAAACGCATGTAATTGGCCACCGTACAATGAGTCAATTCATAAGAACCTCCCGCCAACAAAAGGGCAGCCCCACTGGCATTTGAGATCTCCGTATCGGAAACATCCATCCGACAATTAACAGCGGTCAGTGCATTCCCCTTCATGTGTGTAATCTGCGAATGCCGGATACTCATCTTTTGCCGTTCCGGTGTAGAAGCAGCCAAAGTAATTCCGGTCGTACCGTTGCGCACAATGACATGCGACAAACGGTTGTCGAAACTGGAGGATTGGAAGAAGAGCCCTCCCCAAAGACCGGGTGTCCGGTCATAAGGCAGATCGGTCAGCAGATTGTCCAAGCGATCTCCCCGGATCGTGACAGGCTCATCCCTTGTTCCGTCAGCCTGCAACGTACCGTAGATCACCCAACGCGCCTTGTCGTGCAGATAGAAGGAGGCACCCGCTTCAATCCCCACGGTCACGTCCGGTGCTACCACCAGACTGTCATACAACAGATAAGGACGGTCAGCCGGAAGCACTGTGTCACGTTCAAAACGCACACCTCCCTTGTAGAGATGCACATCCTGACCATACGCTTCCAGCAACACGGTCTGCGAAATGCCATTTACCCGAAACACGATGGAGTCTTCAATCAGCATAGGCTGATTACGATCCGTCGGATTGACCGTAACTTCGACAAACACAAACATGCTGTCACGCTCCATAATGCCTACATCTTGAAATGCGACTCCTTTACGTCCATCCACATTGATGCGGAAACCGCTCTCTCCCCCACTGGCCAAGAGGACAGACTCCATGTTGAGCGCCTCTTTGTTCTCATTATAGATCATGAATTGCCGTGTAGCCGTTCCCACAGTGGTAAACACCGTATCAAACGAAAGCGTATCAGTCGAGAAGGTCAGTCGCAGATTGGGGTTGGTAGAATAGTGATCATCCAATTCTCCGCAGGCCGTCAGCAGGCAAATACCCCACAAGGTAATCCAGACAAATGGTGCGATCCATTTTTTGCAGGCCTTATTCCAAAAAGAAGCGGGATTTCCAGCAGCATAATATCGTGTCATGATTCGTTCCTTATTGTTTATCATACATAGTAACGACAAAGTAACCGAATAATTGTTTTATTCCTGCTGAAAATCCCGCTCTCACCCTATTCTGTTTTTAAATACTCTTCAAGAGTTCCAACAGATGAGTCCACCACAAGCCAACGGTCTTGATCTCAATCCGTTCATTGGGTGAATGCACATCGCGCAACGTCGGTCCAAACGAAATCATATCCAACTGCGGATATTTCTCCAAGAAGAGACCACACTCCAGACCGGCATGGATCGCCATGATTTCCGGCTCCTTACCGAACAGGCGACGATAGCTGTCCTGTGCCACCTTCAGAATCTTGGAATCCGGATTGGGTGCCCAACCGGGATAACCGTCTCCCTGTGCCACTTCTGCACCGGCCAACTGGAAGCAGGCAGAGACCGTATTGGCAATGGCCTCTTTGCAGGACTCAATCGAACTACGCTGGCTGGTACCCACCACGATGGTATGTCCCTCTTTCATCTTCACGGATGCGAGATTCGTAGAGGTCTCTACCAAGCCTTCCAGGTCATGGCTCATGCCGATCACCCCATGCGGACATGCATGCATGGCCAGGATCAGACGTCTGGCTGTATCCGCATCAATAGCCTCAGCGGGACGTTCTACCGATTCCATCTTCAAGACCACTTTCGGATCCACCTTCTTCAACTCAAACTCTACAGCAGCAGCAAACTGATTCAGCCATACGCGGACAGCCTCCTTCTGGTCTGTCGGAATACCGATGACAGCATGTGCCTCGCGGGCAATGGCATTACGCAAGTTACCTCCGTCAATTTCACAGAGCGTAAGAGCGGTACGTTGTTGCAACTGATAGAGGAAACGGACCAAGATCTTGTTTGCGTTACCCAACCCTTTGTGGATCTCACCACCCGAGTGACCACCATTGAGACCGGTCACATCAATGCGCACATAAAACAGATTCGGATCGGTCGGAACTGCCGTATAGTGGAAAGTTCCCTGTGTGTCTTTGCCACCTGCACAACCCATGAAAATCTGTCCCTCATCTTCGCTGTCCAGGTTCAACAGGATATTGCCTGTCATGAAACCCGCCTGCAACGCCTTGGCCCCCGTCAATCCGGTCTCCTCATCGACGGTGAACAGACATTCGATCGGTCCATGCTCAATGTCATTCGAAGCCAGCAAAGCCAATTCAGCCGCCACGCCGATACCGTTGTCTGCACCCAGTGTCGTACCGTTTGCATGCAACCAGTCTCCCTCTACAATCGTCTCGATCGGATCATTTTCAAAATCGTGTACAGTGGCATTGTTCTTCTCACAGACCATATCCATGTGAGACTGCAACACAACCACAGGACGATCTTCATAACCCGGAGTTGCCGGTTTCGACATCAACACGTTGCCGGCCTCATCCGTCTTGATGGGCACGTTGTATTCTTTGGCGAATGATTCGAGATACGCAATCATTTTCCCCTCCTTTTTGGACGGGCGGGGCACTTGAGTCACCTCATGGAAAAACTTCCAAACCACTTCAGGTTTTAAATCAGTAATCTTCATAATGTTACCAAATATTATAGATCTAACTAAAAAGTTAATATTGTGCGAATTGAATGAGTCAGGATTGAAAAAAAATAGAATTAAATACCCAAAAGGTACTTTTTAATCACTTAAACTCTTATATTTGCGTCCACAAATATAGAGAAAATGCTACGAATCTTGTTACTGACAGTCATAATTCTTGTTATTTGCCTTTTGCTGATGAGTGTAAAGGTACTTTTTCTGAAAAATGGAAAGTTCCCCAACACCCATATCGAGGGGAATAAGGCATTAGGCAAAAAGGGAATTTATTGCGCCAAGACAATGGATAGGCTGGAAGCAAGACGACGCACACTCTATGATCGGATAGAAGAAACAAAAAAATAAATATGGATTTAATTTTCACTTTATGAAGAATGTTAACTACGTTATTAACGGTGTGCTGGCTGTAGCGGTCGTGATATTATTTGTCATGCAATTCTCCGGCAAGAAAGAGACAAATGTGTCAAGAACTTTTACAACCGATAGCGAAGGGACAGGTGTGTTACCGATTGCTTATGTGAACGTCGATTCGCTTTTACTCAATTACAACTATTCGAAGGACTTGAATGAGCGAATCTTAAAACGTCAAGAAGACTCCCGGGCCAACATAACGCAAAAGGCACGTGCTTTGCAAAGTGAGATGCAAGACTTCCAACGAAAAGTGGAAAACAACGCCTTCCTGACTCGTGAACGGGCTGAACAAGAGCAACGACGTCTGTTGACCAAACAGGAGGAATTGCAGAATCTCGACAACCAGCTGGCCAATGAGCTGATGCAAGAACAGCAGAAGCTGAATGAACAATTGCGCGACACAGTCGTAGCACAGTTAAAAACTTTCAACAAGGATCGTGGATTCCAGGTGGTGTTCAGCAACACAGTGGGCGATAATATCCTATTGGCTGAAGATGCCTATGACATCACCGCTGAACTGATCGAGTTCCTGAACAAGAACTATCAAGCTCCGGCTAAGTAAATTCTATAAAATCAATAAACAGCAAAATCGAGTAGGAGGTAAACGTCGGTTGCGTTTGCCTCCTTTTTTATGCACTTTCCTGACATACTTTTCGGACGGTTTTCCATGCCCATTACACCGTGCAACACATCATCCCATACAACTATCATCGCGAGGCTATAAGATAAATACAGAGGAAATAAACCACAAAATCCACCTGTCTAAAGGAAGAATCGTATCCCCCCAAAAAAAGAGGACGCTCCGATGGAACGTCCTCTTTCGTATGAATAAAGATTGATATCGTTACTTTGCGTAGCTCACAGCACGTGTTTCACGGATCACTGTAATCTTGACCTGACCCGGATAGGTCATCTCATCCTGAATCTTCTTGGCAATTTCAGTAGAGAGGCTTTCAGTGGCCTTATCGTCAATCTTGTCTGCACCTACAATGACACGCAACTCACGACCGGCCTGGATTGCATAGGTCTTGACAACACCCGGATAGGAAAGAGCCAGCTGTTCAAGATCGTTCAACCGTTTGATATACGCCTCTACAATCTCACGACGGGCACCCGGACGAGCTCCGGAAATGGCATCACAGATCTGGACAATCGGAGCCAACAGGGTCTGCATCTCTACCTCCTCATGGTGTGCACCGACTGCATTGCTGATATCCGGTTTCTCCTTGTACTTCTCACAAAGCTTCATACCCAAAATAGCGTGCGGCAATTCCGGCTCATCATCGGGCACTTTACCAATATCATGAAGCAGACCGGCACGTTTCGCCTTCTTCGGATTCAATCCTAACTCAGAAGCCATCACCGCACAGAGATTGGCCGTCTCACGGGCATGTTGCAGCAGATTCTGTCCATAAGAAGAACGATATTTCATCTTACCGATCATACGGATCAATTCAGGATGCAGACCGTGTACACCCAAATCAATTGCAGTACGTTTACCTGTCTCGATGACCTCTTCCTCCACCTGTTTTCTGACTTTCGTCACCACCTCTTCGATACGGGCCGGATGGATTCGACCATCCTGTACCAATTGATGGAGAGCCAGACGGGCCACCTCACGACGCACCGGATCGAAACCGGAGAGAACAATGGCCTCAGGGGTGTCATCCACAATGATCTCAATTCCTGTAGCAGCCTCCAAGGCACGGATATTACGTCCTTCACGACCGATGATACGGCCTTTGATCTCATCAGAGTCAATATGGAAGACTGTCACGGAATTCTCGATAGCCGTCTCTGTGGCCACCCGTTGGATGGACTGGATCACGATCTTCTTCGCCTCTTTGTTTGCGGTCATTTTGGCCTCTTCCACGATGTCATTGATGTAGGAAGCCGCCTGTGTCTTGGCTTCATCCTTCAAAGACTCGATCAACCGTTCCTTGGCCTCTTCTGCAGACAGACCGGACAGCGTCTCCAAATGCTCCACCTCTTTCTGGCGCAATTTGTCGAGATCCTGTTTTTTCTTTTCAATGATTTCCAACTGTGCGGAGAGATTCTCACGGGTGCTTTCCACCTCGTTATGTTTCCGTTGCAACTCTTCTTGACGCTGGTTCATCGTCAATTCACGTTGTTTCAACTTTGCTTCGATCGACTGGATCTTGGCATTACGTTGCGCTACCTGTTTCTCCAAATCCGCTTTCAGATGCAAGAACTTCTCCTTCACCTCCAACAGTTTGTTTTTCTTAATCACTTCTGCTTCCTGCTCAGCCTCTTTCAGCATAGCTTCGAAACGCGACTTCAACAGGAATTTGAGTGTCAACCAAGTCAAGCCTCCTCCCACCAAGAAGGTGACAATCGGTATGATGATATACATTCCTCCCATTTACCCAATTGTTTTTTTGTTCGTTATTAATAGTCAATAAAATAAACACGCCCACCATGACCCGTAAGCCACATGAGACCGTGCGGATTGTTCACTCGTAGTTGGTGTATCCGGGAGTGTATAAGACTTATGTATTGCTTTCCAAATAGGTTTTCAGCTCATCTGTAAGCTGGCGTATCTTCTCCTCGAAAGGTGCTGTGTCATTCATGTCATGCCACTTTATATTCTGCAAAGCCAAATGCAAAGCGGCCATAGCCAACGATTCTGTCTCTTTTCCATACGCTGTCTGGTAGAGTGTTACCACCTCCGCCACACGCTTCTCCGCCCGTCGGAAGCTCTCTTCCTCCGCCCGTTCGATGGTAAGGGACAACCTCTTACCTGCAATATTCAAGTGTATACCTAAAGGATCGTTCATCACACTATTCATTTAACAGTGCAATGCACTTATCTACTTCCCGCACTAACTTGGACAGACGAGCCCTTGCGCTTTTCACATCGTTTTCCTGTACGGAAACCACTCGCGCTGTCAGCAGTCTGTCGCATTTGGTATTCAAATCGAGAATCGCGCGCTGCGCCTCTTGCAATTGTTGCTCCTTTTGGGTCAACAACTCTCTCATTTCGCCGATTTGCATTCGCTGCTTGTCACACAGACTCATCAAATCGCGAACCCGCACATCCAGTGCAGCGAGCAGTTTATTTTGATCCTCGGTCATTTCACACCAAATTCTACACAAAAGTAGCATGAAGAATTGAATCGACCAACAAAACGGAACATTATTTCAACGTACAACCCCGTTTTTCCGGCACACGCCGAACAGACATACAAAAGGCCGTCCAATCCTAATTGAACAGCCCCTCTTTTTCTACACTTCCGCGTGTTTACACCAATGAGACAAAAATCTCTTTCTCCTCCTCCTCGAAAACGAGTTTGTTTTCCCGTGCCAACCAACCCAATGCGGCATACAATTCTTTTTCCGCTTTGATCTTGGTTGCTTTCTTCAACGCTTTCAGGCTCATCTTGCCACCTTCGTTCAATGCTTTCCAGACGAGGCCGGCGTTTGTTCCAATTGTTTCAATCATGTATTAACTATTTGATGTTCGTGGACAAAGGTAGTGATTTTTCCGTAGAGGTAAAACGTTCTGCCTCAATATTTATCGCAAAGGCATACTTTTTCAGCAGTTGAATGGCGTATCGGGCTGCCTCTTCAAGTCCGGGAAGACCGGAATATCCGTTGATGATCATCCGCAAATGACATGTATCAGGACCGATTTTCGTACGTTCTTCATCACTGGTCGGTGTACCGATCCCCCCTTGCCGATCACGATAGACTGGCAGTCCGGCAATGTTGAGTTCACCCCGTCCGATACCCACGTAGGGTTCGCCTTCCCGCCCGATTCCCAACACCAACGGCCCGTCAATGCGGTCTGCATCAAATCCACCGATGGAATAACCGCTCACAAAGGAAACAAGGTTGATCAGATCGACCAAGGTATCGATCCGGTAGAGAGGCAATCCCCGGAGAATACGCCGGCGTAACGATTCAGCCGAGGGACGATACCGGTTGGGATCTTTCCCGCAGGCTTTGTAGGCTTGACGGGTGGCCTGTATGGTCGGCAACTTGTTTGCTTCAGACAAGGAACATTGTTGTCTGAGTCGTTCTTCTTCTGCTGCAATTTCCTCCCACAGTTGAGGGTTGGAGGGTGTGTTACGAACCTCGCAGTCGATCACGACAATCTGCAGAGCAGGACATTTGGCGAGAATTTCTTCAGATAGGGAAACTTGTATCATGTATGAATGGTTTTTATAAAATTGTAGGACGAAGATAGATACCGGAAAGGATCCGGCCGCTTCGAATACCCAGCCGGCGGGCCGAGAAAAAGTCGTCAGGATGCGTGAATGTACAGAGACCGGCCACTTCGACGGAAGTTTGGTCCAATCCAGCCTCACAGAGTTGCTGCCGGTTGGCCTCCCACAGATCTATATGTGCTTTACCCGTGTCCGGATGGCGACGTAGCAAACGTGACACATCCAATCCGGCCATCTCAAAGGCTTTCACGACCTCTTCACCGACCTCAAAGGCAGCTTGGCCGATCGAAGGCCCTATGGCAGCCCGCATCTCTGCCGGATCACAGGCAAAACGCTCCTGCATCTTTTCCACACAACGCTGTACAATCCGTTGGACAGTACCGCGCCAACCGGCATGTACCGCAGCCACTACCTGTTTGTCGGGTGCATACAGCAAGACCGGCACACAATCAGCGGTTGAAACAGCCACACACCAACCAGGGACATTTGCCACCAAAGCATCCACACCCTCCAAACGAGTCAGCTGTTCATCGGGAGTGGCTCCGAAAAAATCATCCGTTAACGTCAAGACCTTGTCACGATGCACTTGGTGCGGAAGAATGATCCGCTCGGGCGGCAAACCGATTGCCTCAGCAAGCAACGACAGATTCTGCCGTATGTGATTGGGATTATCATCCGTATAACGGCTGGGATTGAAAGAGGAAAATGTACCTTCACTGACCCCACCGTGACGAGTCGTGACAAAATGAAAGATGTCGCAACATCCGCTGAGTGCGGGGAATTGCAACATCTCACATGTCTTATGCTTTATCTGTCTCATCCTCGTCATAGTAGATTTCGTAGTCACCGTCATCTTCCTCCTGCCATTCATCATCCTCCTCTTCGACAGGCACTACATAATCGTAATCGTCATCCTCGATTGGCACTTCACTAAGATCCAGATTCTTGTGTACAATGCGCTCTACTTCATGGAAACTCTCCTGATTCAGTTCTTTCCAAAGGAGATCTTTCAGTTCGGTGAGTCCCATCTGCGCAACAGAAGAGATGAAGACATGAGGAACATCTTCCGGCAGCTCCTGCTCCATTTCCGCCATCAGTTCGTCATCCAGCATATCACATTTGGTAATAGCCAGGACACGCCGTTTATCCAGCAGTTCCGGGTTGTATTGCACCAACTCATTATGCAGGATTCCATACTCTTTCCGGATATCATCCGAATCCGCAGGAATCATAAAAAGCAATAACGAGTTACGTTCAATATGCCGCAGGAAACGAAGTCCCAACCCCTTGCCTTCGCTGGCCCCCTCGATGATACCGGGAATATCGGCCATCACGAAAGAGCGGTTGTCACGATAGCTGACAATCCCCAAATTGGGTTCCAACGTCGTAAAAGGATAATTGGCAATTTTCGGTTTGGCGGCAGAAACCACAGAAAGCAGTGTCGATTTGCCCGCATTGGGAAATCCCACCAATCCGACATCTGCCAACAATTTGAGCTGCAGAATCACCATCCGCTCCTGTGAAGGCTCTCCGGGTTGCGAATAACGGGGCGCCTGATTGGTAGCCGTCTTGAAATGGCAGTTACCCTGTCCACCCCGGCCCCCTTTGAGCAGCATAACGACCTGACCATCCTCCGTCACATCGCAAATGTATTCGCCGGTTTCCGCATCATACACCACGGTACCGCAAGGCACCTCAATCGTGCGGTCTTCGCCATCCTTGCCTGTACTCCGTTTGGCGCCTCCACTACCCCCGTTCGTGGCTAAGATGTGACGCTCATATTTCAGATGCAGCAGTGTCCAGTAATTGCGGTTACCCCGCAAGAAAATATGGCCTCCTCTGCCTCCGTCGCCTCCGTCGGGTCCACCTTTGGGAATGTACTTTTCGCGGCGGAAGTGAGAAGAGCCCCTGCCGCCCTTACCAGAGCGGCAGTAGATCTTTACATAATCTACAAAGTTCGATTCAGCCATACGATTCGATCAGTCTCTGTGGATTATTGAACTGCGCTGATAGCCTCCTTGATGCGGCCGAAGATCTCTTCAATCGTACCCATACCCTGGATAGCCACATGTTTGCCCTCTTCTACATAGAAGTCAGCCAACGGGGCTGTCTGCTTGTGATAAACTTCCAGTCTGGACTTGATTGTTTCCAGATTGTCATCTGAACGGCCGGACACTTTACCGCGCTCCAACAGACGCTTTATCAGCTCCTCTTCATCCACCTGCAAATTCAGCATGACAGAAACATCTGTACCACGCTCGTTCAGCATCACCTTCAAAGCCTTGGCCTGCGGGATCGTACGGGGGAAACCATCGAAGATCACACCCTTTGAATTCTCCTTGCTGTCCAATACCTTTGCCAGCATATTGACAATCAATTCATCCGGTACCAACTGGCCCTTTTCGATGTAATCCTTGGCAATCTTGCCCAACTCGGTATCATTTTTCATTTCAGAGCGCAATACATCGCCTGTTGAAATGTGATCCAAACCATATTCTTTGATAATCAATTCGCTCTGTGTTCCCTTTCCTGATCCGGGAGCACCAAAAATAACTACGTTCAACATATTATGCTTACATTTATATATATTAGATACATGATTCGCCTACCACCTGATAAATATCTCGATAGGATCGTCCCAGTCCGTCATAGTCCAGCCCGTGTCCCACAATGAATGCAGGCGGAATGGTCAGCCCCACATAATCCGGCCGAAGATCACAACGCAACGATTCCGGTTTGAACAGCAGGGTAGCCAACCGCACGTCAGCAGCTCCCCGTTCACGCAACAGACGCATCACATGCGACATGGTGAATCCGGTATCGATAATGTCTTCCAACAGTACCACCGTACGGCCCTCCACCGGAGTGGAGATCGGCATGATCTCCTGGATCACGCCCGTCGTAGCCGTACCTGCATAGGAGGAATAACGGGCGAATGTCACCTCGTAAGGTCCATTCAGTGCCCGGATCAGTTCGGCCGTAAACATAAAGGCCCCATTCAGAATCCCGACCAAAAGCGGATTCAGATCTCCCAACTCAGCCTCTATGCGCCGAGCCACGTCGCCAATAGCCTCTTGAATGCGGCTATCCGGTATGAAAAGTTCAAATGTCTTATCTTTTAAACGGATTCTATCCATAGTGCGATCCTCTCTGTTATACGGGACAAAGATACGTCAGAAATGTCAATCTTCTTTCATGACAAGTCCCATTTTAGCCGCTTTCGCCAGCATAAAGTTGTGTGCCGCTTCATATTCGTTAGGTATGACTCCGTCCAGAATGGCATTTTTAATGGCCTCTTTCAAGGTACCCACCGGAGGGGAGGGAGGCAGTCCAAATGTAGCCATGATCTCCTCTCCCGAAATAGGAGGTTGGAAATTACGCACACGGTCCTTCTCCTCAATGATACTCATCTTATCGCGTACCAACTGGAAGTTACGCAGGAAACGACGTACTTTATCAGGATTCTTGCTGGTGATGTCCGCTTCACAAAGTTTCATCAGATCATCCACATCATCACCGGCATCAAAAAGCAGACGGCGAATCGCACTGTCTGTCACCTCCTCGTCAGCCAGGACGATGGGGCGCATGTGCAGACTCACCATCTTCTGGACATATTTCATCTTCTCGTTCATGGGGAGTTTCATCTTGCGGAAGATCACCGGGATCATCTTCTCCCCTACGAAATTGTGATTGTGGAATGTCCAGCCGAGCCGAGGATCAAACCGTTTGGTGGCAGGCTTTCCGATGTCATGCAGCAAGGCACTCCAACGAAGCCACAGATTATCGCTCGTCTTACTCAGCCGATCCAGCACCATCAACGTATGGGTAAAATTATCCTTATGACCGATCCCCTCACGCGTCTCAACCCCCTTGAGATCGCCCAGTTCAGGAAAAATAAAGGGGAGCAAACCACATTTGTCCAACAGATCGAATCCGATTGAGGGCTTGGGGGAGAGCACGATTTTGTTCAGCTCGTCTGCAATACGTTCACGGGAGATAATCTCAATCCGGGCACGGTTGCGCACAATGGCATCGAAAGTATCGGGATCGATGAAGAATCCCAACTGCGTCGCAAACCGGACAGCCCGCATCATGCGCAACGGATCGTCACTGAAAGTCACATCGGGATCCAGCGGAGTCCGGATGGTCAGGTCCTCCATATCATCCAGCCCTCCGAAGGGATCGACCAGTTCGCCATAGCGATCCTGATTCAAGCAGAGTGCCAGGGCATTGATGGTAAAGTCACGACGATTCTGATCATCCTCCAAGGTACCATCTTCCACAACCGGCTTACGGCTGTCATGGCTATAGGATTCCTTCCGAGCTCCAACAAACTCCAGCTCAAGATCACCCGCCTTGACCTGTGCCGTCCCGAAATTCTTGAACACGGAGAGATGAGCCTTGCGCCCTAACTTGGCTGCCACCGCTTTTGCCAGCTCAATGCCGCTTCCCACAGCCACCACATCAATGTCCTTCGACGGACGATGCAGGAAAATGTCACGCACGTAACCTCCAATTACATAAGCCTCCACACCCAATTCATCCGCTGCTTCCGAAATGATCCGGAAAGGCTTTTCTGATAAATGTCTGTCTATATCTTCTTGTTCAATATACATCTTGCTTCTCTGTTTTCCCGTACCAAAGGAGCGCAAAGATACAGTTTATTTCTTGGATTTTTTGCGCTTGCGGTAGTATTTGGCCAGTTTCTCATGCTTTTCAGCCGACTCATCATCGCCCAATGCGGCATAGGCTTCGGCCAGACAAGCGTGCAAATTAGGCTGTTGGAGATGATCCGGCAAGACAGTCAGCAGATCCAGCAATGCCGTCTCGGCATCCTGTTTCAACAGGTAATACTTACCTCTGTTATAGCGGGCCTTGAATGAGCGGGGATCCAGTTTCACTGCCTGATTGAAACAAGCCAACGCATTCTCATCGTCCCGAATATCCAGCAGGGTAACCCCTTTCCGTACCCAAGTCTCCACAGAATAGGGATCGAGCTTGAGAGCCTTGTCAAAACAGCGCAGGGCCGCTTCGGGGTCCTTGGCTTTGGTAATGCACTCGTTCCCCATCAGATAATATTCATGGGCATAGGTTTTCTGCGCTTCACGCAGATGTTGCAACTCTTCTTGTAAATGACGCACCTGCTCCTTATAGCGATTGACCGCCTGGAGCTTCTTGCGCAACAGCCGACGGGCGGCAGGCTGTTCCATGAGATTCTTCTTGCCCAAAGCCGCAAGAAAGGCGTCAACGGCTTCCGGCATGTGACCATAGTCAAACTGACGGCAGGCCTCCGCATACAACCGTTCCGCTTCTCCCTCCCGCAATGACTCCTCTATCAACTGGCGATCATTGAAATGAAGGGCAAACTCGCTTATCTCCTTCCGGAGAAAGATGTCACGCCCTGAAATACGACGCTTGAGCACCAATCCCTCCAATGAGGTACAACGGCTCAGCGCCACATAGGTCTGTCCACCGGCAAAGGCTCCTCCTGTCAGATCCACGACCACACGGCTAAAGGTAAGGCCCTGGCTTTTGTGGATCGTAATGGCCCAAGCCAAACGGATGGGAAGTTGTTCGAAGGTACCGATCACCTCCTCTTCAATCCGTTTCTCCTTCTCATTGTAGGAGTAACGGAAGTTTTCCCATTGGCTGCTCTCCACCAAATGTTCCTTGCCATTCTCCAACATGACATAGACGTGCCCCTCCTCGTCAATACCCGACACCATGCCGATGGTTCCGTTCACCCAACGCTTATCCCGGTCATTCTCAATGAAGATGACCTGTGCCTTTTCCTTGATGGAAAGGTCCAGTTGGGTAGGCAACGAAGACTCCGGAAACTCTCCTGTAATCCGTCCGTGCGAGACAAAGAGTTCCCCTTCCAATTCATCCAGTTTCTTCTCGTTGATGTAATCCACCTGGTCACGACGGGTAGCCAATGTGATATACATATCTTCATTGTCCGGTGTAAAGTTCGGAAAACAACGGGCATTCAGCCGTTCCAAATCCTCCTGTGTAGGCCGGTTGCTTCGGATATGATCCAAGACTGCGATGAAAGCGGCATCATTCTGCCGATAGACCTTTTGCAACTCGATAGGGACCAGATTGATCTCCTGAAACACGCGGGCGGAAAAAAAGAAGGGATTGGGATAGAACAGGCTCAATATATCTTTTTGATCGGAGGGGACAACAGGTTCCAGCTGATACACATCGCCTACAAAGAGCAACTGCTTGCCGCCGAACGGCAACCGCATATTGCCGGAATAGACACGGAGAATCCGGTCTATACAATCAATGATGTCGGCCCGCACCATGGAAATCTCATCCACAATAACCAGCTCCACCTCCTGAATGAGTTTTTTCTTCTCTTTGTTATATTTAAAGAAGTCGTAGATACGTCCGCCATGCAAACTCAGATCAGGATCATCGGGCATCAACGGACGAAAGGGAAGCTTGAAAAAGGAATGGAGTGTCACCCCTCCGGCATTGATTGCGGCAATACCGGTTGGAGCCAATACAATATGTTTCTTTTTGGTGTGTTGACAAATGTATTTCAGAAAAGTGGACTTGCCCGTACCAGCCTTCCCAGTCAGGAAGACAGACTGGCGCGTATGCGTGATCAGATGCAACGCATCCTGAAACTCTCGGTTGTCTGTATCAAACTGGAAAGCCAAGGCTCATGAGATTTTAACGGCTGATAAACAACCAGGCATCCTTATATTTGGGATTCTTACGTACCTGTTCCAGATACTGTTCAGCAGGATCACGCTGATCATATTGTGCCGCATAAACACGGCATTTATACCCACGGACCACCTTGCCGACCTCTTTGTACTGCGACTTGTCCAACTGTTTGATGAACTTGTTGGCCTGAGCCTCGTTGGGGAAACTGCCAATAACCACATAATATTTCTTGCCGCTGCGAACAGGAGTGGCGACAGCCTTCTTTGTGACAGCAGGCTTTGTCTCGACAACTGGCTTCTCCTCCACCGGCTTGTCCACGATCGGCTTGTCCACAATCGTTTTTTCCACAACCGGTTCCTCTGCCGTTGTTGCTACAGATTCTTCCACAACCGGTGCGGGTATCTCGACCATCGGTTCTTTCACGACAGCAATACGTTCAGTGGGAATCAAGCTGGCACGATAGGTACTGATCTTCACATCCTCCACAGGTGTGGACACCAACAGGAACAATGCCACCGCTGCCGCAGATACAGCCGCTGCCTGCAGGACACGCCATTTCAATGGAAGCGGTTGTTCAGGAACCTCCGGTTGCGGAGCAACGTCTGTCTCTTCACGGCTCGGAGAGGTCTGTACAGAACGAGAGCGGAACCGGTCAAAGAAAGAGAAAGCCACACGCTTGTGGGGAGTCTCCGTCTCCACAGATGGTTCCACCGGCAACAAGGGGAATTGGAAAACCGGCAAGCCGTAGGTTTCTGCATCAAAGGTGTGTTCACCCAGTCCATAAAAAACGAACTTGCTGCCGGAACGGGTCAACCGGCCAATGGAACCGATTGTCACTTCTCCCCGCTTCTGAAGCGTGGAACGGAACAATCCGATGTCGCCCAACAACATACGACGGGCATACTTCTCGTTCAATCCATACGTGTGTTGATAGGACTTCAGCAACAGACCGTCATCCTCGGACAGGGTCGGATCAAAGACAATCGCCCTGTGCACAGGAACAAACCGGACCGTATCGGCACACAAGGTAGTGGACTTGTACGCTAAGACAAGCCCACCTACTTGCGGTATGACGACATGATCATTTGCCAACAAAAGTTGCTCAATATGTGTTACAATCCTTAGCATATCACAAAGGTATGAATTTTTCCCGTATTCACACGCTTTTTACCGCTTAACCTGTTTTCTACGCTCCATTTCTGTTTTTAACATACGCAACTCACGTCCTGTCTGTCCGGCTACAGAGGTGTTTTCTTCGGCACGGCGAATCAGATAGGGCAACACGTCATTGACAGCGGCATAGGGAACATATTTGGTGACGTTGTATCCCTCATGCGCCAAGTTGAACGAAATATTGTCGCTCATGCCCAACAACTGTGCGAAGAAGATACGCGGGTCATTGCGTTTCAATCCCTTCTCGTCGATCAGTCTGGCCAGTTTCTGGTTGCTCTCCTCGTTGTGTGTACCCATGAACAATTCGAAGCGGTCGATATGATCCATCACAAACTGGACACCGGCATCGTAGTTCTCATCCGTCGCCTTCTTGTCTTTGCAGATCGGATCGGGATAACCCAAGGCGGCAGCACGTGCACGCTCCTCTTCCATGTAGGCTCCACGCACGAACTTGATACCCGGAATGTATCCCTTTTGCAATGCGTCATCATATATACGGCGCAGATAGGGCAACCGGTCGTGACGGTACATCTGCAACGTGGCAAAGACAATCGCCCGTTCTTTGTTGAATTTGTGCATAGCCTGCTCGGTCAGCATGTCGATGGCATCCTGGAAACAATAGTCTTCTGCATCCACCAAGATACGGACCTGATTCTGATAAGCCCGTTCGCACAAGGCCATGAAACGCTCTTTGAAAAGGCGGAACTCATGTACCTCATCGATGGTCAGCTCGCTACGTTTTTCCGAAGCCTTTGCCAACAGTTCGTCTGTGGTGATGGTAGAGGGTTTGAACACAGCGTAAGCCAGATTCTGATTGGCCTTGGCATAGTCAATCGAGCGCAAGGTCTCCTCAAAAGTGGCTTGAATACCCGCCGGGGTCTGTTCCCCTTCCGCTGAAAAATCAAGGGTCGATTTTACGTTGTATTCCTGTAAATGGCGGATAGTCTTCTCGCATCCTTGCAACGTTTCTCCCCCTACAAACTGCTTGTAGAGCGTAGGTTTCACGGCCCAGCCCAACGGGAAATGGATCTTCAGGGCAATATTCGTTCCAAACTTGGCCAACTTGACCAGTCCCGGATGCTTGATGGTATTGAACAGAACATACGCATTGCGCAGTTCACCGTCTGATTTGGCAGAGAAAGCGATCTCTGTATTGTTAAAGTCTAACATAGTATTGATATTTAGGCGTTAATAAAAGATGGGCAACCGAGGCATATTGATTCCTTCAGCTGCCCATCTGTAAAGTGTCAAACTGGATTATTTCTCACCCAAGAACGGATAGCCGTAAGAGGTCGGGGGAACCAGACACTCCTTGATACAACGCGGGTTTGTCCAGCGGATCAAGTTCAACGGGCCACCTGCCTTGTCGTTCGTACCAGATGCACGAGAACCACCGAACGGCTGCTGGGCGATTACGGCACCTGTCGGCTTGTCGTTGATGTAGAAGTTGCCGGCAGCATACTGCAACGTGTTGAATGCCTTTTCGATCGCGAAACGATCACGTGCGAAGATTGAACCGGTCAAGCCGTACGGAGAAGTCTGGTCGCAGAGCTCCAGTGTCTCTTCATACTTGTTGTCATCATATACGTAGATGGTGATCACCGGACCGAAGATCTCTTCTACCATAGTCTTGAACTTCGGATTGGTTGTCTGGATGACAGTCGGCTCTACGAAGTAACCCACTGACTTGTCACCGTTACCACCAAATACGATCTCAGCATCTGTAGCGGCCTTCGCATAGTTGATGTAGTTCATGATGTTGTCGAAAGAGGCCTCATCGATCACAGCGTTGATGAAGTTAGAGAAGTCCTGTACATCACCCATCTTGATCTCTTTCAGCATTTCACCCACCTGTTCTTTGATTTCAGGCCACAAAGAAGCGGGAATATAAGCACGTGAACCGGCTGAACATTTCTGTCCCTGATATTCGAAAGCACCACGGACGATAGCCACAGCCACCTCTTTCGTCGGAGCTGACGGATGAACAAAGATGAAGTTCTTACCACCTGTCTCACCCACAATCTTCGGATAAGATTTGTAGTTGCTCAGATTATTGCCGATCTGGCTCCACAAGGTGTTGAATGTCTTGGTTGAACCTGTGAAGTGGAAACCTGCCAAATCCGGGCTGGCTGTAATGACCTTACCGATCACGCTACCCTGGCCGGGGATAAAGTTAACGACACCATCAGGTACACCAGCTTCCTGGAAGATCTTCATCAGCAGGTAGTTGGAGTGGATAGCCGTTGTAGAGGGCTTCCAAACGGCCACGTTACCCATCATAGCCGGAGCCATGTTCAGGTTAGAAGCGATAGAGGTGAAGTTAAACGGAGTCAAAGAGAAGACGAAACCTTCCAAAGCGCGGTATTCCATGCGGTTGAGGATACCCTTCTCTGAATAGGGCTGGTCAGCATATACCTGGCTTGCATAGAATGTGCTGAAGCGCAGGAAGTCGATCAATTCGCAAGGAGCATCGATTTCAGCCTGGAACGGGCTCTTGCTCTGGCCCAACATCACAGAGGCATTCATCAGATAACGATATTTTGTAGAGATCAGCTCCGCGATGCGCAACATCACAGAAGCACGTTCTACCCAAGGCAGTGCAGACCACTCCTTATGAGCCTTCATCGCTGCATCAATGGCCATCTGTACCTCTTTCTCTCCGGCTTTGTGGTAAGTAGCCAGTACATGATGATGATCATGCGGCATGACAACCTTACCTGTGTTACCCGTGCGAACCTCTTTTCCACCAATCACCAATGGAATGTCCAATTCTTCGCTACTATATTTAGCCAATGCGCTTTTCAACGCAGCTTTGTCACTTGAGCCCGGAGCATAGGCCTTCACGGGCTCGTTCTCGGGTTTCGGAAATCTAAAAATAGAGTTATCCATATATTACTGATATTAAATTAATTTGTTTAGTTGCTACTTTTTGAAAATTAGCTCGTAAACGTACACATTTCTCTCCAAAAAATAATTTGGAGTTTCGTTAAATATTCTCAACTCAACGCTTAACGCGCGAGGGATTCTTGGCGATGTAATCTTTCCAGCTGGTGTACTTCTTTTCCGACACCGGATTGTTCGTCTGGAAGAAGTGGCACAGAGCCGCACCGAGAGCATCCGTCGCATCCAGTTGCGGCAACATGGAATCATCCGGAATGTGCAGATAGCGTTGCAACATACCGGCCACCTGTTCTTTCGAAGCGGCCCCGTTGCCGGTAATCGAGAGCTTGATTTTGAGAGGGGCATACTCGAAGATCGGAATGTCCCGTTCCAATGCAGCGGCCATCGCCACGCCTTGCGCCCGTCCCAATTTCAGCATACTCTGTACATTCTTGCCGAAGAAAGGGGCCTCGATGGCCAACTCATCGGGATGATACTGGTCGATCAGGCTTGTCACCCGTTCAAAAATCTTCCGTAACCGCAGGTAATGATCCTCATACCGGTTGAGTTGCAACACACCCATCGCCTCCAGACGGGGCTTCTTGCCCTCGACCATCAACAAACCGTACCCCATGACAATCGTCCCTGGGTCGATTCCTAAAATGACACGTTCCTGCGACATCACTCCAAGGTTATCTCTTCCAACAGGGTAGTAAATCCGGCCAGCTTCTGCCCGAACCGTCGGGTCAATGTGTGTTGCAAAGCGCTCCCCTCCTGCTCCAACCAATACTGTAGGGTCTCGACGTTCTTGACGCGAAATTGCAAGGAATAGCTGGCACCACTCTCTTCGGGTGCAGTCATGACGCGCATGAGTTTCGGCATACGCAGAAATCCGCTACCGGATGCCTGCGGAATATACTCCTTTTTCAGGTAACGCAGGCACTCCTCCCGAATCTCCTCCTCCATGTGGAAAGTCGTATTGTAGATAATCATTCGTTATATAATATTATATATATGTATTGTATAGGGCAAAGATAGCGATTATTCCTTTGTAACGGCCGGTTTGGTCAGGTCAAGATTATTGCGTATCATTGTGGCCACGTAAAAAGCAATCGCTATGAAAGATCTGATTCGAACATTCCGTTTGGGACGATATACATTCTCCCCTGTATTGACAGTCACCTGCGCACTCGCCCTCTTGTGCAGCAGTTGTGCCACCATGAGTCCTGCCACACGTACCTCCGTAGCAGCCCAAAGCGGGGCCATCATCGGCGGAGGCTTCGGCGCTGCATTAGGTGATCGGATTGACAGACACCACGGTTCCTTCTGGGGTTCCATGATCGGCAGTGTGGCCGGTACCGTGGTGGGGGCAGCTGCTGCCTCTTCCTACGACAAGACGCAAGCATCCGGCGTCAATTACCAGCCCTCCATTTCGTTGGTCATCCGTGACATTGTCTTGAAAGACCAAAACGGCAACCAGGCCATCGATGCCGGCGAGCATTGCCAGATCTCCTTCATCATCGAGAATGATGGTCCGCAAACAGCCTATCATGTCTATCCGGAAATCAAGGCCAAAGGGAATGCCAAGAAGATCCGGCTCTCCACTCCGAAAAGCATCCAACGCATCTCTCGGAACGATAAGATCAGCTATACGGTCCAGGCGTATGCCTCGGACAAGCTGAAAAGCGGGTCCGCCGAATTTGAAATCTCATTGGAAGACGGGAAGGGCACCGTCCTCTGCTCCGAGTCCTTCTCCATCGACACCCGGGGCTTCGGACGGTAATCCCTTTCGCTACTTCAGCCGTTCCACGGTGAAGGAGTTCACTTGACTCTTGAAGTTGCCCAGTTGCTGCAAGGGGAAGGCGAGCGTGCGCTGATAGTGCATCTTGGCTCCCTCCCGATAGACTTCAGGACGGGGATCCGCCACGTCGCCATACACATAATCCGCCTTTTGGGCCGGCGTGATGACGTGAAGCGTCTGCGGAGCCAGCGTCTCCTTGAGTTTGCCATCCACGAAAAGACGGGTCTCGCGGGGCGTACACTCGATGCGGATGCGTACTTTGCCGGAAGCCGGCAGCGCATAGTTGAAGCTATTCAGATAATGCTCGCGCTCAAAGCCTAGCTTTCCCTCACGCGGATCAGAGAGATAAAAACGGGTCACCCCGTCAGAGGCCAGCAGGGTTCCCTTCTCCTCCGCCTGGCAGTCGATCTCAAATTCCACGGCATGGCCGTAACTCAATCCATACGGGCAGCGTGCCGTCCACTCCTCCGCACAACGGGCACCCGCCTCAGGAGCTGTGCCGAAGGGGCGGATCGATTCTCCTGCCGGAAGTTGCAGGCCCAATTCATAGACACCGGGCGCCTCGGAAAGCCCCAACCGTGCCTGGTTGAACCGCTCGTAGGGGATCGTGGTCTTCTTGGCCGTCCAGCACTTGGTGCTCAGGGTCTGCATGGCCGGGAAGAAACGGTCGTGAATGTCACGCACCGAGATGCCATTGCCGGCATGGTCGTTCCACACGGCAAACATACCGCCGAGAATGGCCGGATCCTGTTCGTCAAAGATGGCCTTTCCGATCACCGCCGGCGTCCATCTGTCATAGAGCATGTCACACTTCAGATAATCATAATAGTAGCCGGTGGCAGGGACAATATAGACCAGCCCGTCGGGGATGGAAATCAGCTGATAGCCCTGCTTCTTCATCTCCACCGGATCGGCATAGCCATTGTACCAGATGTCCATCACCACCTGATCCGACTTGACCGGTGTCTCGCCTTTGGCATGCGTCAAGGCCCCCCAGACAACCGCCTGTTTGCCATAGCTCTCCACCGTCTCGATCATGTGATTGGTGAACTCACGGAACTTCTCCACCACCTCTTGCCGTGCGTTGGAATATTCATCCGTGCCGACATGGACCCGCTTGCCGCGGAACACCGGTTCGTCACCCGACAGATACTCCTTCAACAGACCATCGACAAAGGGAATGGTCTCCGGATTGAAGAGGTCCAGATGATCCATGCCATACTCCTGGCTGCCCAAGCTTTTCCGGTAGTGCGAAAAGGCCAGTGAATGGGCCGGTACGTCAATCTCCGGCAGGATCTCCACACCATAGGCCTCACCCAGCTTCTGCAGCTCGATGAACTCCGCCTTCGTGTAGCTGCCATCCTTGGCCGTCAGGCCGGGATAGGTGTCGCATTCCAGACGGAAAGCGGCGGGTGTCTTGTCCCAATCGCCCCCGAAGAACTGGCGGAAAGCGTTGTCGTTCAGGTGTACCTGCAAGAGATTCATTTTATAGTAGGGATATTCAGTTAATGGCTAATTGATTATTTGCCAGAGTCATAGATATTT